>JAPHTA010000110.1 GCA_026196475.1 Sedimenticola sp. | reverse complement strand
GCCTTGGCCACCGACAGGTCGACACCGGACTTGGTGTGGAACTGGGCCATGACGCTATTAAGCTGCTGAATCTCCTGGCTTATGCGGGCATTCGAGTCCACCGTCTGTCGCGCCGCCTGGCGGGTACTCTCGGCCACGTCCGCGATGCTGAGAATGGAACGATCGACCTCGGCGGTGACCTGGCTCTGCTCCTCCAGGGCGGTCGCGATCTGGGTACTCATATCCCGGATAGTGGCGACCATGTCGACGATCTTCTCCAGCGCCACACCGGCCTCGGTGGTCTCCTCCACGCTTTGGCTGGCAATCTCCTTGCTCTTGCCGATCGCCGAAACTGACTCCGCTGCCTGGCTCTGCAGACGTTCAATGATCTCACGGATCTGGCCGGTTGACTCCTGTGTCCGCTGCGCCAGGGTTCTGACCTCGTCCGCAACCACTGCAAATCCGCGTCCCTGGTCACCGGCCCGCGCCGCCTCGATCGCGGCATTCAGGGCCAGCAGGTTGGTCTGTTCGGCGATACTGGTAATCACCTCCAGCACCTGCCCTACTTGCTGGGTGTCCTGCTCCAGGACGGAGATGGTGGCTGCCGCCTCCTCCACCTGCCTGGCCATGTTGGCCATGCCATCCCGGGTATGGTTGACGATGGTCTGCCCGGTACGCGCCTCCTGGTCCGCCTGGGTGGCAGCCTCGGCCGCCTGGGAGGTGTTGCGCGACACCTCCTGCACCGTGGCTGTGATCTCGTTGATGGCGGTCGCCACCTGGGTGATCTCCTGCTGCTGCTGGGTAACGCCCTGGTCGGTGCGATCCAGGGTGGCGGTGGCGTTGGCCGTGGCGTCGCTCACCTGGTCCGCCACCTGGCATACCCGTTTGATCATCTGCCCGACCTGCTGCAGCATGATGTTGTAGGCACTGTATGCCTGCCCGATCTCGTTCTTGTCATCCAGGCAGGCAAGCGGCTGTGAAAAGTCCCCCTGGCTGACCACCCCGAGGTGCCTGCGCAGTCCCTCGATCTCGTTCATCAGCACGGTCATGCCGAACACCCGGCCCAGTACCACCAACAGAAGGATGATCGAGGTCATGACGAAAGCGATGGTCTGCTGGAACGCCACCGCGTCGTTGGCCTCTTTCGCCATCATGCCGACTGCCTGGTGCATATTGGTCAACACTTCAACCGACTGGCTGCGGATCTTGCCCAGCCCCTCAGCTCCGGGATTGGCAACGTAGTCCAGGATCACCTGCTTGTAGTCGCCCCATAGCGACTCCACCCGTTTCAACTGCTTTATGATTGCCTCGTCCTTTACCGGCAGGATGTGTTGTGCCGGATCCCCCTTCAACAGGGCATCATGGGACTTTTCGAACAGGGCGATGGTCTTCTCCATCACTGCCCTGTTCTCCACCTCCTGTGCCACCATTATCGCCTCCTTGGCCAGCTTCTGGCTCAGCATACGCTGACGACCGGCAACGTTGATCGAGTTGGAATCCACCCCCAGGCTGAGATAGATGGTCACCACCGACACCAACGCACACATGAAGATCAGAATATAGGAGAAGAGAAACTGGCTGTTAATGGAGCGGATGCCGATGCTGGACAGGATCCAGCGAATAACACGGGTTATGGATTCGCGCATGGGATAATCCCCTGAAACTGTTGAATTTCCCGGGGCCTCCAGGCCCCCGGTACCGCTTCTTCCCCGACTACAGACGCACTCGGAGGAGAAGCGGCAGTGTCTGCCCGATGACCCTGGACCCGGGAGACCCTGCGGGATCTCCGAGCGCACAATAATCATCACCCAGCGTATCGACTATTACAGAGTTAACTTTAGGGTTTAAAGTTGATCCAGGTCAGTCTCCTCGCCCTGTTCCAGAACAGACTCCCAGGCCATCATCTGCTCCGTTGAAATGGTCTCCCTCACCGTCTGGAACCGCTGCCCGTCAACCATAACTTCCGCCACCAGCGGACGGCTGTTGTAGACTGAGGCCATGACCGCGCCATAGGCTCCGGCCTGAAGCATCACCACCAGATCACCCGCCGCAATCGGCGGCACCCGGGCATCGCGCAGAAAGAGGTCGCTGCTCTCGCAGATTGGCCCCACCACGTGACACTGCTCCTGCCGGTCATCGACCGGTTGCCGGACCGGAAGCAGCTCGTGGCTGGCCTGGTAGAGGGCCGGTCGCAGCAAATCATTCATCCCGGCATCCAGGATCAGGAACGGGGTCGGATCGGCCTCCTTGCGGTAAATTGCCCGGCTGACCAGGATTCCCGCCGGCCCGACCAGGGAGCGCCCTGGCTCCACCGCTATCTCCACCCCGAGATCTCCCAGTAACTGTTGCGCCAGGTCAGCCACAACCTCGTAGTCCAGACCCCGGCCAGCACCGTAGTCGATGCCGAAACCTCCCCCCAGGTCCAGGTGAGTGACAGGAAACCCCCGGGCACGGTACCGCTGCACCCAGTCTCGCATCTTGAGGCAGGCCTGTCGGTAAGGCTCGGCGTCAACAATCTGCGAACCGATATGCAGCGCCAGCCCGCGCAGATCCAGGCCCTCGCTGTCCATGACCATGCGGAGTGCCGTCTCCAGTTGCTCCTCGTCAATACCGAACTTGCTCCCCCGGGTCCCGGTAGTGATATGCCGGTGGGTAGCCGCCCGCACATCGGGATTAACCCGCACCGAAACACTGGCACGCAGGCCGTTTTCCCGGCACAGCTCTGCCAGTTGCACCAGCTCCGGCAACGACTCCACGTTGAACTGCCCCACCCCGGCCCGCAGCGCTGCCAACAGTTCTTCATCGCGCTTTCCGACCCCCGAAAAGATCACCCGCCGTGGATCGATTCCAGCCGCCAGCACCCGTTGCAACTCTCCCGCCGAGACGATATCCGCCCCCAGACCGGACCTCGCCATCAGGTCAAGCACTGCCAGGTTGGCATTGGCCTTGACGGCATAATGTATGCTGGCACCGATGCGCCCGAAGGCCAGCTTGCAGCTGTCGACCTGGTGCTCGATAGCGCCCCGGGAGTAGCAGTAGAAGGGAGTATCCAGTTGCCCGGCAATACTCTCCAGCGCCACCCCCTCCATATGCAGTTGACCATTTTCATAGTGCAGCATGTTCCGGTTCATGTTCCCGTTGACTCCTTGCCTGGTTTGAAGAGTCTCCAGATTAAACCCACCACCGCCCTGGAACAGCTGTAAAAGCGCCGCTTTCAAACCGTCAATTGGTGGGTTTTTCCGACGAAATGACGGTGCCCGGGAAAAGTGGACGTGGGGAGCGGAAACTCGTAATAATCCTGCTATGGACAAGTTCGACCAAAAGATCATCGACCGCCTGCGACGAAATGCCCGTGAGTCACTGGCTGCCATCGGGCGCGAAATCGGACTCTCGCGAAGCGCCGTGGCAGAACGGATCCAGCGGCTGGAGGAGCGGGGCGTAATCCGGGGCTATACCCTGCGTCTGGGCGGAATCGGGGAACGGGCGGTACAGGCCTACTTTCAACTCACCCTGTCGCCGTTCCGGCTGGACGAGATCATGCCCCTGATTCAACGGATTCCCGAAATCACCCTGGGACACGCCCTGAGCGGAGAGATCGACCTGATCCTGTTCGCCGAAACCGATTCGATGGAGCGCCTGAACCAGATCCGCCGTCAACTGGAACAACTACCGGACCTGAAACGCCTTCTCACCTGCCCGGTGCTGCAAGCGGTCACGGAAACCGGCTGAGCGGTGGTTGATGGCCGGATCAGTGACGCTGATTTCCAATCAATTTCCGGACCGGCTACCCTTAGCTGAGAACAGCAAGGAGCAGAAGCACGATGCGACCCCCGAGAACCCATGGTGTGGACCCGCAGGGTGGCGCGGTCAACAGGCGGTACGCGGTAGTCTATGCCCCGGGAAAAAAACGCGCCCGGTTCGCCGAGAACTGTGTCCGCCTGGTAACCTCCGCCAGCGAGGCAATGGAGCAGGCCGACCCCGGGGCGCAGCAGTTTCCAGCCCTGGTCTACGGACCTTCGGTCTCATCGGAAGGGCTGCGCCTCTACTACCTGATCGAGTGGCTGCAGGCGTAGCAGCGAAGGCCGGCTAGTATTCCAGGCCCAGGCGCACGCCAAAGAAGATCATTACCGAGCCGGTCAGGCTGTCGAATATCCGCCCCACCCGGGGCCGCGACAACCAGCGGTAGGCGCGCCCCACCATTAACACCAGCACAAGCTGCCAGATATTGGCGATCAGGAAATGGATCCCAGCCAGGAACAGGGACTTGCTCAACGCCGGATCTCCCGGCTGGATAAACTGCGGCAGGAAGGCCATGTAGAAGACCACCGTCTTCGGATTCAGCACGTTGGAGAAAAAACCTTCCCGCAGCGATGTCCAGACGGAAACGCGACGGTGAATGACTCGATCTGTATCCAGCTTCAGCGCGCCGCCGCCACGGTAGGCGGCGTGCAGACTCTTCGCGCCGAGCCACACCAGGTAGCCGGCCCCCGCCAGCTTGAGCAGTGCGAAGAGCCAGGCCGACTGCATCAGGATCAAGGAGATACCGCCGGCCGACACCGCCGCATGTACGAACAGGCCGAGACAGATTGCCAGGCTGGTCAGGGCGCCGTCGCGAAAGCCGCCACGCACGCTGTTACGGATCACCAGCAGGGTGTCTACGCCCGGTGACACGGTAAGCAGGGTGATGGCAATCAGAAACGCCCAGAGATAGCTGTCGAAGTACATGAAAAGCCCGCAGACTCAGTCGGTCAGGAGAGACCAGCGGGCGCATTCTAGCACGTGCCGGGATTGCCCCGTAAACGCTTTCTACGGCATCGGGGGCCCCACTCCAAGCCGGTGAAACAACACCGGGCTGGTTCCATGGCCGGCTAGCCGTGCCGGTAAAGCACACCCGCCAGCAGCGGCAGGAAGGTCTCCACCCGGTAGGTCCGGGGCCCCAGGCCCAGAGGGCGGCAGCCAGCCGCCCGAAGTCGATCCACCTCGTAGGGGATAAAGCCCCCTTCCGGGCCGATACAGACCAGGGCCGGGTCGGTCAGGGGCAGGCTCACGCGCTGGTCCGACTCCTGGTAGGGGTGCGCCACCAGGGCGGTGCTTCCCTCTGCCAGGCCCGGCAGTTCATCCTCGACAAACGGCTTGAAGCGACGCCTGATCCCGACCTTCGGCAGGCAAGTGTCCTTGGCCTGCTGCAATCCGGCCAGCAACGCCCGGTGTATCGCTTCTTCTTCCAGCAGCGGACTCTGCCAGTAACTCTTCTCCACCCGGTAGCTGTTGATAAGGTAGATCTGCTTGATCCCCAGCTCCGCCACCATCGACAGACAGCGGCGCAGCATCTTGGGCCTCGGCAGTGCCAGCACCAGGGTCAGAGGCAGTGGCGGCGGCGGGGCCTCCTCCAGCTGCAGTCGCAGGGTCGCCTGCTGCTGGTCAAGAGCGAGAATCTCCGCACTCCCCTGGCGACCATCGAGCAGGCCAGCACGCAGCCGGTCCCCCACCGCGGCACGCTGGGTGGTAATAATGTGGTACAGGCGATGATCCCGGACCACCGCGAGATCCGCTTCGACCAGGTCTTCATGGGAGAGCAGCAGGAGATTCATGGAATGGATTCTAACCCGAACCGGCGCCCCTCAGGCACTGTTCAGTGGCCTAGCATTCAGGGCAGCCGCAGCCGGATGCTTTGATACTATCCACAACAAACAGTTCACCATGCTGAATCTCAATACCAATTCAACCACGGACTCGTCCCGCCCAGAATGCCTTGCCGGAGCTGCTTATATCTTCACTTGCACTACCCACGACATGCCGTCTCAAGAGAATGGCCGAGACGGGTGGGTAATCAGGAATCGTGTTGACTTTTTTGGGATGCTCTCATAGAGTGACGCCTCTTTTCCAGGTGTTTCCCGAGCTGCTCTGCCCGGGAAATGAAACGGGAAGCCGGTGAGCCGACAGGTGATTCCGGCACTGCCCCCGCAACGGTGATTGAGGGGAACCGAGCACGAGCCACTGCACCAAGGTGTGGGAAGGCGCGAGGTTCCGGCGACTGGCCCGCCAGTCCGCCAACTCATAAGTCCGGAGACCGGCCTGGGAAATCGCTAAGGTGCTGCGGCGGGCGGCAGTGGAAACCCTGTTCTCACTCTCTCCTCCCCCACCTTCCTTCTTCAGGACAAGCGCGCGGGTGTGCGCATTACGAGGAGAACCAGCATTCATGCGTTCCAACTATCTGTTACTGACTGCGGCCGTCGCCGCGACCCTGACCACCACCCTTCATGCCGAAGAGCGGGACCTGCTGGCCCCGGTACTGGTTACCGCCACCCGGGTCGAGTACCGGGACGTGGACGCCCCCTATGCCTCTGAAGTGCATACCGCGGAGCAGATACGGAACTCCGGCTCCAACTCTCTCTACGACTATCTCGACAAGCATACGTCACTGGCGGTGATGCCCTCCTACGGCAACCCCTACACCCAGAAGATTGACATGCGCGGGTTCGGCATCGGCGACGGATACCAGAATATCATCATCACCCTGAACGGCCGGCGCCTGAACAATATCGATATAGTGCCGCAGCTGCTGAGTGCGGTTCCGCTCGCCACCATCGATCGCATCGAGATCACCAAGGGCAGCGGATCGGTGGCCTACGGTGACGGCGCCACCGCCGGTTCAATACAGATTCACACCCAAACACAGGACAGAATCGAAGTGAATGCAGCCGCCGGCAACCACGGCGTGCGCAACGGGGAGCTGTCGGCGGGTTTCGTCGGCGATATGTTCGAGTTCAATCTGAATGCCAGCCGCTATCAACAGGATGGCTTCAGTGATCCGGATATCACCGGCATCCGAGACGAGTCGGACAAGGATGGCTACTCGGCACAGCTCAATGTCTACCCCACCAACTGGCTGGAACTGCGCGGCGGCATCGACAGCACCGAGATTGATACCCGCTATCCCGGCCCCCTCACCCTGACCGAGTTCAACGCCGACCCGGCACAGAACAGTGGCAACACCTATACCGTGCAGGAGTTTGAAACTGACAGCTGGAACCTGGGCGCCACCGCCGAGGTCACACCGGGCCTGGAGCTGGAGTGGGACTACTCCAAGGAGGACAAATTTTCGCGCTACCCGGCTTGGTTCTCTAGCAGCAACTACGACTATGAGAGCAACCGGCTTGCCGTCGCCTACCAGCAGGATGCCCTCTCCCTGCTAGCCGGTATCGACCAGTTCGACGGGGTGCGAATCGGGGCCACCAACCGCACCTACAAGGACAACATGGGTTACTTCCTGCAGGGTGACTACCGGTTCGGCCCCACCCTGGTATCCGCCGGCCTGCGTAAAGAGTCGGTGGACTACAGGTATACACCCAACACCGGCGCAACCCTTAACGGCAAACATGACCTGACCGCCTGGAACATCGGCCTGAACCACCGCTACAGCACTACCCTCAGCCTGTTCAGCAACCTGAACCGTTCGTTCCAGGCCCCGGACATCGACCGGTTCTTCACGTGGGGAGGCGGGTTCAACGCCTTTATCGAGCCGGCTATCTCGCGCACGCTCAACGTCGGCGCCAATCTGACCCTGCCCCGGGACAAGCTGAAGGCGACCCTGTTCCATACCAGGCTCAAGAACGAGATCTACTACAACAGCGCCACCTTCACCAACACCAATATCGACAAGTCTCACAAGTATGGCCTGGAGCTGCAGGAGGCACACCGCTTCAACGACAGGCTGACCGGATCGATCAACTACACCTATACCCGCGCCATCATCGATCGCGAGGACATGGGGGCCGGCGCCTTCGACGGCAAGGATCTGCCGGGTGTGTCTGACCATGCCATCAGTCTGGGTATCGACTACAGGATTTCCGGCCGCTCGCGCCTCGGCATCTCCCATACCTACCGGGGAGAAGCCTACGCAGCGGAAGATTTCAGCAACAGCGCCACACAGAAGCAGGAGGCCTACCACTCGACCGACCTCACCTTCAGCTACCAGCCACTGGAGGACCTTGAGATCATCGCCAGCGTGAAAAACCTGTTCGAGCACGAGAACGGAATCTGGGTCCAGGATGACGCCATCTACCCGGTCAACTTCACACGCAACTGGTCGCTCGGCATGCGGGCCAGTTTCTGATCCTGGCTTGGGAACCACGAACGGCACATGAACCTGGTACCCGGCAACCCGACACTCTGCATTCAGGATGGCTGAAGGCGATGGATCGGGCTGCCGGGGCAATAGGTGAAACAGGGTGGCGTCAACCCCCAACGCTACCGCTCATGCTGCTGATATCCATGCTGCTGCACGGCGCGTTGGCATTTTATTGGCCGGCTTACCTGTCCTCGGCCAGCAGTCCGCCCAACGCTCCGGGCAGTGATATCCGTATGTATATCCAGCCTGCACAACCGGTGGCACAACAGCCGATACTGGAGGCGACAAAGATGCCAACCGCAGCCGCGCCAGCACCGGAACCAACGCCTGAACCTGCAGAAGCTTCGAGTCCCGAACCCGACATGGCGAGAGTTCAACCGGAACCCCGGCCAGGGATCGAGCAACAGCCCCAACGACGGGTTGAAACGAAGCCGGAGCTGCTACCCAAGCCCGAGACGGCAGCTATCAAGTCACCATCGAAGGTATCCAGACAACGGCCGGTGAAGCCGCGCTCACGGCCGGACCGGCACCCGAAGACGCAACCGGCTATCGAGGCGATTGAACCCCAGCCAAAGCCGGTAGTGGCCGCCAACCCGGTCAAGCCGACGCCAGCGGAAGCGGTCCAGGCGCCCCTCACCGCGGTGGCGCCCCCCCCGGCCAGCGCGTCCACTGTCGAACCGCAACAGCCGCAGGCGACCCGTCTGTTGATCATCGATTGGCTGCAGGAGGAGTTGAAACAGCACTTCAGCTACCCGCGCCAGGCACGACGCCGCGGCTGGCAGGGGACCGTGATGCTGGAGTTTACCGTGGCATCCCGGGGTGGTATTACAGATATCAGGATCAGCCAGAGTTCAGGACACGGATTGCTGGATAGAAATGCCGAAGAGACCCTGCAGCGCATCGCCAGTTCAGGCATGACTTCGATGCCTTTTGTGGGACAGACAATGTCGCTGGCGGTACCTGTCAGCTACCGGCTGCGGTAGCGGTCAGCCGATGATGGCCCGATGGTTTCTGCTTCTGGTTTACCTGCTGTCGGCGATGCCGGGACAGGCCGGCGAGCGACCGCAACGCATCACCTCGATCAATCTCTGCACCGACCAGCTGCTGATGCTGCTGGCGGATAGCGAACAGATCGCCAGCATCACCGACCTCTCCCTGGAGCCGAACAGCTCCTACCTGGCGGATGAAGCGGTCAGGTACCGTGTCAACTACCGTCGCCCGGAAGAGATACTGGCACAGCAGCCGGACCTGATCATCGCCGGCGAATACTCACCCCACGGGCTGCTGGAGCTGTTCGAAAAGCTGGGCTACCGGGTGGAACGTCTGCCCATCAGCTCCAACATCGAGATGATCCGCGCCAATATCCGCACCATGGCGCAGTGGGTCGGCCACCCGGAACGGGGTGAACGGCTGATCCGGCAGATGGATGAACGCATCGCCCGGGTCAGCGCGAACAGACCCGGGGTACCGCCCAAGGCCGCCTTTTACCAGCCCAACGGTTACACCAGTGGCAGCAACACCCTGCAGCACGCGGCACTGCTGGCAGCGGGCTGGCGCAACCTGCCGGCGGAACTCGGCATACAGGGCTACGGTGATATATTACTGGAGCAGTTGCTGTTGCTGCAGCCGGACCAGCTCTTCACCTCCAGCTATGCCCCGGGCACCGATTCGCTGGCACAGAAGGAGCTGGGGCACCCGGTACTGAAGCGCCTGACCCGGGGCCAGCCAATCATCAACATCGGCTACAAGTACTGGATCTGCGGCGGCCCCATGATTGCCGAGGCGATCGAGGAGCTGCACCGGAGCCTGCCCCGATGAACAGCGCCGTGAATATTCCCTACCGGAACCTGATCTGGCTATTGACGGCGCTGGTATTGTTGGCGGCGACACTTTCCATCTTCATCGGCTCCAACCCGGTGCCGATCCTGCGCGCGGCCCGGGAAGCGCTATCCGATACCCACTCGGTAATCGCCCTGATCCTGACCGAGATCCGCCTGCCGCGGACCCTGATCGCGCTGGTGACCGGGGCCACCCTGGGCGTCAGCGGCGCCGCCATGCAGGGCCTGCTGCGCAATCCGCTGGCCAGCCCCGGCCTGATCGGCAGCGCCAGCGGCGCCGCCTTGGGCGCAGTGGTCATGCTCTATTTCGGATTCGGCAGCCTGTTCTCGCTGGCAACGCCGGTAGGCGGCGTGGTGGGCGCCCTCTCCGCCACCCTGCTGGTATACCTGCTGGCGGGCAGGCAGGCCGGCACTCTGACACTGATCCTGGCCGGAGTGGCGATCAACTCCCTGGCGCTGGCCATGATCTCGCTGCTTCTGAACCTGGCACCGAGCCCCTACGCGGTGCGCGAAATCGTGCTCTGGATGCTGGGCTCGATTGCCAACCACAGCATGGACGACTTCCGCATACTGCTGCCCGGGGTGCTGCTGGGATGGCTGATGCTGATCGGTACCGGCCGCTCCCTGGATGCCCTCACCCTGGGAGAGGAGACCGCCACCACCATGGGGGTGCGGCTGCACCACCTGCGCTGGCGCATCTTTCTTGCCGTTGCGCTATCAGTCGGTTCAGCGGTTTCAATCACCGGCTCCATCGGCTTTGTCGGCCTGGTGGTGCCGCACATGCTGCGCCCCTTCGTCGGCTTCCAGCCATCACGACTGTTGCTGGCCAGCGGTCTCGGTGGCGCACTGCTGCTGTTGCTGGCGGATATCGCGACCCGGTTGTTCCCGGCCGGCACTGATATCAAGGTCGGCGTGCTGACCTCGATGGTGGGTGCGCCCTTCTTCCTCTACCTGATCATCAAAAGCCGGCGGTACCAGCTATGATGCGCCTGCAGGGAAAAGATCTTTCGGTCTCCCTCGGTGGCAGGGCTATCCTGGACGGCCTGGAGTTCCGGCTGCAGGCGGGGGAGATGCTCGGCCTGATCGGCCCCAACGGCGCTGGCAAGACCACCCTGCTGCGACTGCTGGCCGGGCTGGTGGAGAAGCAGCGGGGTGAGCTCGAGATCGATGGCGAGGCCGCTGCCAGCGTTCCCCTGCAGGAGCGGGCGCGACGCATCGCCTACCTGGCGCAGAGTGGCGATGCCCAATGGCCGTTGAGCGTGGAACGCATCATCGCCCTCGGCCGCCTGCCGCACCTCGGCAACTGGCAGCAACCCGGGGAGCTCGACGAGAAGCTGATCCGACAGGTGATGCGGCAGACCGACGTCATGGCTTTTCGCGAGCGGGCGGTCAACACCCTGTCCGGTGGCGAGCGGGCGCGCGTACTGCTGGCGCGGGCACTGGTGACCGAACCCCGGGTACTGCTTGCCGATGAGCCGGTGGCGGCGCTGGACCTGGCGCACCAATTGGAAGTGATGGCGCTGTTGCGCAACTACTGTGCCGAGGGAGGTGCGGTGGTGGTGGTACTGCATGACCTGCGCCTGGCGGCCCACTACTGCCACCGGCTGCAACTGATCCACGATGGCAGGACCCTGGCTGACGGTACGGCACAGCAGGTGCTGTCCCCTGACAACCTGAAGCAGGCATTCGGCATCCGCCTGCGCGAGGATGGCGGTACTCTGGAACAGGCATTCGAACTGCCGTGGGAGCTTTACCTGGGCCCGTCACCGCTCGATCCCTGAACGTTACTGCTGCAGTCAAAGGGCCGGACTGGCAATCCGTATTGTCATTGGTTAATCGTTGCTTGCGGTCCGAACCCGGGTTGATGGTCGCTATCGGCAGGCAGGCATTGACGGTGTGGCGTGTTCCTGCAGAAGCTGCAGCATGGCCCTGGCCTTGTGGTAGGTCTCCTGGTATTCGTCCTCCATCCGGGAATCCGCCACCAGGCCGCCGCCTGCCCAGAGGCGCATCCTACCATCAATATGCAGCATCGTGCGTATCGCGATGCTGGTATCCATGTTGCCGTCCCAGCCAATATATCCGAGCGAACCGCAATAGACGCCACGACGATGGGGTTCCAGTTGCTCGATGATCTCCATCGCCCGCAGCTTGGGGGCCCCGGTGATAGAGCCGCCGGGGAAACAGCCGCGCAACAGGTCCAGGCCATCCTGGCCCGGTGCCAGAGAGCCACTGATGCGGGAGACCAGGTGGTGGACCGTGGCATAGCTCTCCACTGAAAACAGGCTGTCCACGCTGATACTGCCGGGCCGGCAACTCCGGCCGAGATCGTTACGCAGCAGGTCGACAATCATCAGGTTCTCGGCCCGGTCCTTGTCACTGCGCAACAGTCCCTCACGGTTTTCCCGGTCCGACGCCCGGTCCGACCCGCGGGGCGCGGTGCCCTTGATCGGCCAGGTCTCCACCCTACTCTCTCTCAGGGAGAGGAAGCGCTCCGGAGACGAACTCAGCACCTGGCAGAACGGCAGGTTCAGGTAACCGGCAAACGGTGCCGGACTCAGCTGACGCAGGCGCCGATAGGCGGTCCAGGGATCACCCTCGGTGCGCACGCTGAAGCGCTGCGCCAGGTTGACCTGGTAGCAGTCCCCGTCGCGGATGAAGCGCTGCACCCGGGAAAAAGCCTCCGCATAGCGATCCCGTGTCATGTTGGATTCCACCTCGCCCACCACCCGGAAAGGAGCTGTAACGTCCGGCCGGCCGTCATCAAGCAACCGGATCAAGCGATCCCGCCGGGCCTCGCTGCCGCTGCCGACTATCCAGCTTTTGCGATTATGGTGATCCACCACCAGCGCCAGATCGTAGATACCGACCGCCATCTCGGGTAACCGGTCGGAATCCCCGGCCAGCTCCGGCAGGCGCTCAAAACGTCGCCCCAGATCGTAGGAAAAGTAACCGATGGCGCCCCCCTGAAATGGCAGTGGACCGGGTTTCAGGCGGGGATGACGGCGCAACGCCTGTTGCAACAGCTCCAGGGGATCCCCGGTTGAGTCCTGGATACGCCCATCCGCCTCCCGCAGTCGGGTCTGCGACCCCCGGGTTACCAGGGTCAACTGCGGATCACAGGTGAGGATGTCGTAACGTCCCTGGCGGGTACCCGGGACGCCACTGTCGAGAAACACCGCCCAGGGTCTTGACGCAATAGCATCGAACAGGCGGCTGGTATCGGCACTATAGGGAAGTTCCCGCGGCGGCGGGGATTGCATTACCATGTCGGGGTGTAATCGTTTAGGGCCACGGGCGCGTGATGCTTGCAACAGGGCCCCATTATAGCACCCGGCCTGCAACCCGGGTCGGCACTAATTCATCTCCAAAGAGCAAGGGGACTCCCATGACCAGCCAACCTGTAATCCGATGCGCCTGGGCCGGCGACAACCCGCTCTACCAGCAGTACCACGACCATGAGTGGAGCGTACCGTGCCGGGATGATCGCACCCTGTTCGAGTTCCTGTTACTGGAGGGCGCGCAGGCCGGACTCTCCTGGATCACGGTACTGCGCAAGCGGGACCACTACCGGCAGGTGTTCGACCGGTTCGACCCGGAGAGGATTGCCCGCTACGACCAGCGGAAAATCGAGCAGTTGCTGGCCGATCCCGGCATCATCCGTAATCGCCTGAAAATAATGTCGGCTATTAACAATGCAAGATTATTTATTGATATACAAGAAGAATACGGGAGTTTTTCAGACTTCATCTGGGACTTTGTGGATGGGTCGCCGAAGGTCAATCACTGGGTGTCAGCAGAGCAGGTACCGGCAACCACAGAGCAATCCGATCGCATATCGAAGGCGCTGAAACGGCGCGGCTTCAAATTCGTCGGCAGCACCATCTGTTACGCCTACATGCAGGCCACGGGGATGGTCAACGACCACACAGTGGACTGTTTCCGGCATCCTGCAAACGGCGCAGGATAGTACCCCCTTCACTGGTCTCCCACAGACTCCCTCTCCCTCAGGGAGACGACTACAGGGATGTAGTCGGTTGGCCGCGTCGGGAACATGCGGCCCAGGGTTGGGGTGAGGGGGGTGGACGAGGTGATTCGTTGTTTAAGTTATAAATAAATAATACAAGGTTTAATGGGACAGCAGTGGCACCCCTTCCCCAGAAAGCAGAAGGGGTACCCGATCGGGTACCCCTTCTGCTCGATTGGTCGGGCGGACAGGATTTGAACCTGCGACCACTTGTCCCCCAGACAAGCACGCTACCAGACTGCGCCACCGCCCGAAACTGAGCGCGCATACTAGG
>JAPHTA010000386.1 GCA_026196475.1 Sedimenticola sp. | reverse complement strand
CTGAGCTTCATATCCGCCGTCACGGTATCCACTTCACGGGACATGATCTGTTCCACATACATAGCGTTATTCAACCTCGGTGTTGTGTTTTTAACTATAGACGCCACCCGGCCACGGGACCCGGGGCGTGGTCTCAATGTCCCAGATAGGCCTTCTGCACCGCCTCATCCGCCAGCAGGTCGTCGGCATCGGCAGAGAGCACCACCCGTCCGGTCTCCAGGACATAGCCGCGATCGGCGATACCCAGGGCCGCCTTGGCGTTCTGCTCCACCAACAGGATGGTCACACCCTTCTCGTTCAGCTCCCTGACCACGCGGAAGATCTCGGCAACCAGCAGGGGCGCCAGACCCATGGACGGCTCGTCCAGCAGCAACAACTTGGGATTGCCCAGCAGCGCCCGGCCTATCGCCAGCATCTGCTGCTGGCCACCGGACAGGGTACCTGCCGCCTGGCGGTGTTTCTCCTTCAGAATCGGGAACAGCTGGTAGATCTTGCCCAGTTCCTCCTCCACCCACGCCTTGTTCCGGCGCTGGGAGAAACTGCCCAGCAACAGGTTGTCCTCGACGCTCAGAGGGCCGAACACCTGGCGCCCCTCCGGCACATGGCAGATGCCCGCCTTGACGATCTTGTGCGGGGCAGTGCGAGTAATCTCCGTGCCCTCGAAGTAGACCTTGCCACTGCTGGCCTTATGTACATTCGAGAGCGTGTGCAGGAGCGTGGTCTTGCCGGCGCCGTTGGCGCCGACCATGGCTACCAGTTCGCCCGGATTGACCTCCAGGGAGATGCCGTGCAGGGCTTGGATGGGGCCGTAGTGGGAGGTTAGATCCTCCACCTGTAACAACGGGCTAGACGGCATACTGCACCTCTCCTCCGAGATAGGCTTCAATCACCTTCGGGTTGTTCTGAATCTCTTCCGGCAGGCCTTCGGCCAGCCGGCTGCCATAGTCGATTACCAGGATGCGGTCCGAGACCTGCATGACCAGGCCCATGTTGTGCTCCACCAGCAACACGCTGACGCCGGATTCGCTGATACGACGGATCAGCCCGCGCATTTCAACGGTCTCCGTATCGTTCAGGCCCGCGGCCGGCTCGTCCATCAGCAACAGCTTGGGTTGCGAGGCCAGCGCCCGCGCGATCTCGACCCGTTTCAGGACGCCGTAGGGGAGGGAGTCTGCCGGCATCTCGATGTACTTCTCCAGGCCGCAGAAGATCAGGGTCTCTCTGGCCCATGCCTCCGCCTGGCGCTCCTCACGCAGGATATTCGGCAGCCGCAGGGCGGCACTCCAGAGGTGACTGCGGGTGCGCAGGTGGCAGCCCACCTTGACGTTGTCCAGCACGCTCATGTTGAAGAACATCTGCAGGTTCTGGAAGGTGCGGGAGATCCCCATTTGCGCCACCTGGTGTGGCTGGCAACCGACGATCTCCTTGTCCAGGAAACGGATGCTGCCCTCGTTGGGCCTGTAGATTCCGGAGAGCATGTTGAACAGTGTGGTCTTGCCTGCCCCGTTGGGACCGATGACCGCGTAGACCTGACTCTCCGGAACCTCGAAGTGGAGATCCGCTATGGCGGTGACGCCGCCGAAGGAGATGGTCAGGTCTTTGACATCAAGCAACGCCATGATTGTTCTCCTTTTGGCTGGCAGCCTGTTTTGCCTTGTTGCTGCGCTTGTGTACCAGCTTGTGCAGCAGGTCCTTGAGGCCGATGAACAGGCCCTGGGGCAGGAAGATCATCATGCCCATCAGGATGCCGCCGAAGATCATCACTTCGTAGTCTTCGAAAATCACCAGGAGTTCCGGCAGGAAGGTGAGGATGATGGCTCCCAGTACCGCACCATAGGTGGATGCCATGCCTCCCAGTACCACCATCGTGACCAGCTCGATGGAGAAGAAGAAGCTGAATGAGTCCGGACTGACGAACGCCTGCTGGTGAGCGAACACGCTGCCTGCCACGGAGGCGATCAGGGCTGCCAGCACGAATACACCGGTCTTGGTGGCGGCGGTGTTGATACCCATCATCTCGGCCGCCACCTCGGAGCCGTGCAGCGCCCGCAGGGCGCGGCCGCTGCGCGAGTCGATAATATTGAGGGCCAGCCAGATGACCAGTACCAGCAGTACGCCGATGGCCACATACCAGCGCTCGTCACTGTCAATGGTCCAGCCGAACACCGACAGGGTGGGAATGCCGCCCATGCCGTCCGGCCCGCCTGTCAGCCAGCCCATCTGGACGATAAAGATATGCACGATGATGCCGAGGCCCAGGGTGGCCATGGCCAGGTAGTGTCCCTTCAGCTTGAGGATCGGGCGTGCCACGATATAGGCCAGGGTGCCGGTAAATGCCAGGCCGACCAGAATCGAGGGCCAGGGGTTCCAGCCGTAACGGGTGGTCAGTACGGCCGAGGTGTAGGCGCCTATGCCGAAGAATGCGGCGTGGCCGAGGGAGATCTGCCCGGCATACCCCATCAGCAGGTTGAGACTGATGGCCAGGATCGCGTGCAGGCCGGCCGAAACCGCAACCACCGTTACATAGTAGTTGTCGGGAAAGATAAACGGCAGCAGGGCCACTGCCAGTGCAAAAAGAGAAAGTCCGCCGAGACGCTTCATACCCGCTCCACCGAAGCCTTGCCGAAGAGACCGCTGGGGCGGAAGAACAGCACCAGCAGAAGAACAATGAATCCGATCGCGTCCTTGTATCCGGACGAGATCAGGCCGGCGGAGAGTGACTCGATCAGGCCCAGCAACAGTCCGCCGGCGACCGCGCCCATAGGATTGCCCATGCCGCCGAGAATGGCCGCGGAGAACCCCTTCAGGCCCAGCATCACGCCGGTGTCATAAGAGGTGAAGGTGATCGGTGTCACCAGGATGCCGGCCATGGCGCCAAGGGCTGCAGACATGGCATAGGCCACCAGCAGCATGATGCCGACGTTGATCCCCACCAGGCTGGCCGCCTTCTTGTTGCAGGAGCAGGCGAGAATCGCCTTGCCCAGGGTGGTGTGGTTGAAGAAATAGTGGGCGCCGAATACCAGGGCCGCAGCACCTCCCATTACCCAGATACTCTGGGGCAGCAAGGTGGCGTTGCCAATGCTGATCGGGTCCTCGCCGGAAAAGTGAGGTAGCGGGAACAGGTCCTTGCCCCAGACCACCAGTGCCACACCGCGCAGGAAAATTGACGCGCCAATGGTGATGATAATGGTGGTGACCACCGAGGCGCCGCGGGCCGGGGCGATGGCGAAGCGTTGCAGCGCCATGCCGACCAGCATGGTAATCATGACTGCGCCGATGGCCGCCAGCCATAGTGGCAGGCCGCTGTCGCCGGCGGAGAGGGCCACTGCGCTCATGGCGCCGATCATGACGAACTCTCCCTGGGAGAAATTCACCACGTCGGAGGCGTTGTAGATGATGGCAAAGCCAAGGCCCACCAGTGCGTAGGTGGAACCTACGGTGATGCCGGTGAGCAGAAACTGGAGGATCTGATCGAACATCCGAAAAATCCTGTATCTGGAAGGAGTGTGGCTGCGGTCTGCCGTTCAGGTCAATTCAAATGGTGCCTGAATGCTGCGGCCTTCACGCTCTCCCTGGGTTTAAGTATTCGAGTTGATGTCGCCTGCCCATCCGGTGGCGGGAACAGCGGCCGGGCCCGAACAGGCCCGGCCGCGGTCTGCGGCTCAGTTCACGATGGTCCAGTCACCGTTCTTGATCTCCAGCATCTGGAAGGCATCCAGGCCGAGACCGAGGTGGTCGG
>JAPHTA010000114.1 GCA_026196475.1 Sedimenticola sp. | reverse complement strand
GGGTGTAATACATGATTTACCGCGAAGCTGGAGAATTCAAGGCATCCTACCGGGCGGATCAGGCAATCCTGACCATTCGCCAGGACCGCTGGTTCATGTGGGCGATGCTTGCCGTCGCCTTTATCCTGATCCCGTCCGTGGCCAGTGACTACTGGCTCGGCACCATCATGCTGCCGTTCCTGATCCTGGCCCTGGCCGCCCTCGGCCTCAACGTGCTGACCGGCTACGCCGGACAGCTTAGCCTGGGTACCGGTGGTTTCATGGCCACCGGTGCCTTCGCCGCCTACAAGCTGGCGACCATGTTTCCGGGCATGCACATCATCTTCGTGCTGCTCTTTTCGGGCGTCATTACGGCCGGCGTCGGCATCCTGTTCGGCATACCATCGCTGCGCATCAAGGGCTTCTACCTGGCGGTGGCGACCCTGGCATCCCAGTTCTTCCTGATCTGGATGTTCAACAAGTTCGGCTGGTTCACCAACTACAGTGCCTCGGGCGTTATCAGTGCCCCTCCGATGAGCGTGATCGGCGACATCGAAGTTACCGGCGCCCATGCCAGCATGGTTGCCAAGTACCTGTTCGCCCTCAGCATCGTCGCCCTGCTGGCCCTGGTGACAAAGAACCTGGTGCGTTCCAATATCGGCCGCGAGTGGATGGCGGTACGGGACATGGACATCGCCGCCGAGATCATCGGTATCAAGATGCTGCCGACCAAGCTGAAGGCATTCGCCTACAGCTCATTCCTGTGCGGCATCGCCGGCGCGCTGTGGGCATTCATCTACACCGGATCGGTGGAGCCACAGGCATTCGATGTCAACCGTTCATTCCAGGTCCTGTTCATGATCATCATCGGCGGTCTTGGTTCGATCATGGGCGCCTTCATGGGCGCAGCCTTTATCGTGCTGCTGCCCATCTTCCTCTCCAATGCTCCCCACTGGTTTGGGCTGAACATACCGGTGGACGTCATATCACACATCGAATTCATGGTATTCGGTGGGTTGATCATCTTCTTCTTGATTGTCGAACCGCACGGTCTCGCCCGGCTTTGGCAAATTGCGAAGGAAAAACTGCGGCTCTGGCCGTTCCCGTACTGATGTATGGGTTTTAAGAAGCACAGCAAACAGTCCGTTCAGGATAACTGTGATCGTTCAGATGGAGGAAACAACGAGTGAATATCAAGAAAATCAAAACTGCTGTTATCGCCGCAACCGTCGGTATCGCCAGCATGGCCGCAACCCCGGTCGTGATGGCCGACGACCAGTTTATCGGCTCGCTGGTGTACCGCACCGGCCCCTATGCCCCGGGTGGTATCCCCTGGGCCAACGGTTTTGCCGACTACATCAAGCTGCTGAATGAGCGGGATGGCGGAATCAACGGTGTAAAACTGGATCTGGAAGAGTGCGACACCGCCTACAACACCGACAAGGGCGTGGAGTGCTACGAGCGCCTGAAGAACAACGGCCCCACTGGCATGCCAGCAGTCATGCCGCTCTCCACCGGTGTCACCTATGCCCTGCTGGACCGGGTGGTGGCAGACAAGATCCCCCTGATCACCTCCGGCTACGGTCGCGCGGATGCGGCTGACGGTACCATCTTCCCCTACGTCTTCGTGCCGCCGGCCACCTACTGGGGTGGTGCAGACATCGCTATCAACTACGTGGCCAGCGAAGAGGGAGGCTACGGCAACCTGAAAGGCAAGAAGATCGCCCTGGTCTATCATGACTCCGCCTACGGCAAGGAGCCGATCAAAACCCTGGAGGCCCTGGCCGAACAGCACGGCTTCGATCTCTCCCTGTTCCCGGTACCCCACCCCGGCCTGGAGCAGAAGGCAACCTGGCTCAAGATCGGACGCCAGCTGCGTCCGGACTACGTCCTGATGTGGGGCTGGGGCGTGATGAACGCCACTGCCATCAAGGAGGCCGCGGCCGTCGGTTTCCCGCGCGAGAAGTTCATCGGTGTCTGGTGGTCGGGCAACGATGCCGACATGGTGCCGGCCGGCAAGGCTGCCGTGGGCTACAAGTCCCTGCAGTTCAACGGCGTGGGTGCGGACTTCGGGCTGCACAAGCAGATCAAGGAAGTGCTCTACAAGAGCGGCAAGGGTTCGGCTGATTCCGAGGCCGGCATCGGTGAGGTGGCTTACAATCGTGGCGTACAGAGCGCCGTGATCCTGACCGAGGCACTGCGTGGTGCAATGAACGAGTTCGGCAACAAGCCGGTTACCGGTGAGCAGGTACAGTGGGCCATGGACCGCCTGGACATCTCCGATGCACGGCTCAAGGAGATCGGTGCTGATGGGCTGTTCGATCCGATCAAGCTGAGCTGCTCCGATCACCTGGGCAAGGGTCGCGCCAAGGTGACCCAGTGGGATGGTTCACAGTGGAAGGCCATCACCGACTGGATCCAGCCCAACAGCGAGATGCTGCGTGGCATGTACGAGGCCTCAGCAGCAGCCTACGCCAAGGAGAAGGGCATCACCCCCCGCGCTTGTAACTGATCGCGGATAACGGTGGTTTAACGCCACCGGACGAGGTCCCCGCAACCGGCAGGTTGCGGGGACATCTCCCTAACCACTGATAACGAACAGGCTCAGCATGACTGACAACGCACCTGCCTTTTTAGAGATCAACAATGTCGAGGTGATCTACGATCACGTCATCCTGGTACTCAAGGGTGTCTCCCTGGAAGTTCCGAAGGGCGGTATCGTGGCCCTGCTGGGTGCCAACGGCGCCGGCAAGTCGACCACACTGAAAGCCATCTCCAACCTGCTCGGTGCCGAGCGGGGTGATGTCACCAAGGGCAATATTCTCTACAAGGGCGAGCGGGTTGAAAGCCTGAATCCCTCGGACCTGGTGAAACGGGGCGTGGTGCAGGTGATGGAGGGGCGTCACTGTTTCGAGCATCTGACCATCGAGGAGAACCTGTTGACCGGCGCCTACACAAGGAAGGACGGCCGCAAGGCGATCCAGCAGAGCCTGGAGATGATCTACGACTACTTTCCAAGGCTGCGCGAACGTCGCGGCAGCCAGGCCGGCTACACCTCCGGTGGCGAACAGCAGATGTGCGCCATCGGCCGTGCCATGCTGGCCAATCCCGAGATGATCCTTCTTGACGAGCCCTCCATGGGCCTGGCACCCCAGCTGGTGGAGGAGATCTTCGAAATCGTCAAGAAACTGAACCAGAACGAGGGCGTCAGCATCCTGCTGGCGGAACAGAACACCAATGTTGCCCTGCGCTACTCCGACTACGGCTACATCATGGAGAACGGACGCGTGGTGATGGAGGGCAACGCCCGGGAGCTTAGCGAAAACGAGGACGTGAAGGAGTTCTATCTGGGCATCTCCACCGAGGGCCGCAAGAGCTTCCGCGACGTCAAGAACTATCGTCGCCGCAAGCGCTGGCTCTCATAGGACAGGACCACGACGGCGGCTACGGCGGCCGCCATCAGCACCACCCGGTTGTCTCCAGAGATCACTGACAACCTTCGACAAGCGACAGCTAAAGACTTTTCCCGGACATCACCCGCATACCGGGAAGATGCCATTCACATCGAAACAGACAGGCTCGCCGTACCATGACTAACTACTACGATGAACTGGAAACCCGGGATCAGGCTGCCAGAGAGCGGGCCCAGATCCAGGCCGTGGCGGAACAGGTGGCCTATGCCAGGTCCAAGGCGCCCTACTACGAAAAACTCCTGGCTGATGTTGACCCCGGCTCCCTCACCTCGCGCGATACGATTGCCAGACTACCGCTGACCCGCAAGTCGGAAATGATCGAGCTGCAGCAGCATGCGCTCCCGTTCGGCGGCCTGGCCACGGTGCAGGTGCCGGAGCTGACCCACCTGTTCGCTTCCCCCGGCCCGATCTATGAACCCGGAACCCGCCGGCGGGATTTCTGGCGCATGGCACGGGCCATGTTCGCCAGCGGCTTCAGGCCAGGTGACGTGGTACAAAACTGTTTCTCCTACCACTTCGTACCCGCCGGCATCATGCTGGAGAGTGGCGCCCACGCCCTCGGCTGCGGTGTCATACCGGCCGGTACCGGACAGACCGAACTGCAGGTGCAGACCATTGCCGATCTCAAGCCGAACGGTTATGTCGGCACCCCCTCTTTTCTCAAGATCATCCTGGAGAAGGCGGATGCAATGGGCGCTGACGTAAGCAGCCTGAAGAAGGCCCTGGTCTCCGGCGAGGCACTGCCACCGCCCCTGCGCGAGGGATTCAGCAAGCGTGGCATCCAGGTGCTGCAGTGCTATGCCACCGCGGACCTGGGTGTGATCGCCTACGAGACCGAGGCGATGGAGGGACTGGTTATCGATGAGGGGGTCTATGTGGAGATCGTGCGCCCGGGTACCGGGGATCTGGTCGCCGACGGCGAGGTGGGAGAAGTGGTGGTGACCAGCCTCAACCCCGACTATCCCCTGATCCGTTTCGCCACCGGCGATCTCTCCGCCATCATGGCCGGCGAGAGTCCCTGCGGCCGTACCAACCGGCGCATCAAGGGCTGGATGGGACGCGCCGACCAGACCGCCAAGGTACGCGGCATGTTCATCCATCCCGAGCAGGTGGACAAGGTGATCAAGCGCCATCCGGAGATCAGGAAGGCACGCCTTGTGGTGAACTGGGTGAACGAGAGCGATCAGCTCACCCTGCAGTACGAGTGTGACAAGCAGTCCCCCGAACTGGACAGCGCCATCGCCCAGAGTATCCGGGAAATCTGCAAGGTGAGAGGCGAAACCCGGCCAATGACGGCCGACAGCCTGCCCAACGACGGCAAGGTGATCGACGACATCCGAAAGTACGACTAAAACCTCCGGGCCGGCCCATTTTCTGGCAAAATAGCATGTTGTATCCCCTCTCAACGTCGAGAGGGGTCCTGAGGTAGGCCATGAACAACCAGAGTTTCTTAACCGGATACCGGATCCTCGATCTTTCACAGTACATTCCCGGCCCCTTCGCCACCCGGATGCTTTCCGACCTGGGCGCCGACGTGATCAAGGTGGAACCGCCCCGCGGCGACCCGATGCGCAACTTCATGCTCTCGGACAACGCCACCCCGTCGGCCCTCTACCGGCACCTGAATCGGGGTAAGCGGATCCTGCGCCTGGACCTGAAGAGTGACCCGGGAAAGGCTGAATTCACCCGACTGCTTAAACAGGCGGATGTGCTGCTGGAGTCGTTTCGCCCTGGCGTCATGGATCGTCTCGGATTCGACCGCACCCGCCTGGAACTGATCAATCCGCGACTGGTGCACTGCGCCCTTTCCGGATTTGGTCAGAACGGACCCTATAGAAACCACGCCGGCCACGACCTCACCTACTGTGCCGCCAGCGGTGCCCTGAGCGCCAGTGGATCCCGGCAACGACCGATGATGACATTCCCCCCGCTGGCCGACCATGCCGGCGCCATGCAGGCGGTAAATGCCATACAGTCCGCGCTGCTCGGTCGCGTCAATAGTGGCAAGGGGGCATACCTGGATGTCAGCCTGTTCGACACCGCCATGGCCTGGCAGTACCTGGGGCTTAGCGAGGCCGAGGAGAGCGATTCCATGAAGCGGGAGCAGCTGCTTCTGAACGGCGGCGCCGCCTGCTACAACATCTACCAGACCGCGGACGGCGCGTTCCTGGCCCTGGCCCCCCTGGAGGAGAAGTTCTGGCGCGCCTTCTGCGAGGCGGTAGACCGCAGCGCCTGGATACCACGACAACTGGAGACAATGCCACAGACCGCGTTAATCGAGGAGCTGCAGGAGCTGTTCCTGTCCCAGCCCCTGGAACACTGGGAGCGCGTACTGGGTGAAGTCGATTGCTGTTGCGAGGTGATTCCGAACCTGAACAGGGTGAAAGAGCACCCGCAGGTCGAGGCCCGGGGCCTGCTTACAGGCTGGGAGCCCGCATACCCGGCCTGGGTCAACGGCGCACCATGCAAACCGGGCCCTGCATTGCAAAGGATCAGCGACGGAGAGAGTATCGACTGGCTTGCCCGGGAGTAGAGAGCGACAGGTCTCCCGGATAGTGGCGTTCAGCAAATACCCAACCGCCACGGATACCTTGCCTGAGGGAGGCCCGTCCCCGGACCGAATTACTAGGCACCACCACCGCCTGCGATCTCAGCCAATGGTGATCATCGGCAGCTCCGGCTTCTCCAGCCGGACCTTCTCCGCCGGCGCCAGCACCCGGGCATCCCCCCCGGCCACCAGCACGCCCTCCTGGTTGTGCACCTGGCAATCCAGGGCTACATGACGTTTGGCATCGTCCAGTTTGGCACTGACCGTGAGCTGCACGGTGATCTCGTCCCCCGGTCGCACCGGGCGCCGGAACTGCAGGTTCTGCTCCAGGTAGATGGTGCCCGGACCCGGCAGCACCGTGGCCACAGCGGCGGAAATGACGGAGCCTGTCCACATGCCGTGGGCAATGCGTCCTCCGAAAAGGGTATCCCGGGCGAACTCCTCATCCAGGTGTACCGGGTTGACGTCGCCGGATATCTTGGCGAACAACACCAGGTCGTCCTCGGTAAGGGATTTGCTGAAGCAGGCGCTTCGCCCCACCTCCAGTTCGTCGTAGGGTATGTTCTCCATGTAGGCCATCTTGCCACTCCCGGTCATAGTGATTCGCGAATCGGGAGTGGACTGACCCTCAGGGGGTGGGTATGTCCCGTCCCAGCTTGCGCAGGTGCTGGCGCACGTTCTGCCGGGCCAATGGTACCAGCTTGTCGGGAATGCCCCGGTAGAGTTTACCCACTATCTGATCCAGGTCATCTCCCTCTTCCAGCAAGGTGCTGATCTGCGCTTCACGCTCGCGCCGATGCTCCAGGGTCTGTTCCAGCAGGTGGGTGCCTCCGATCGGGATGCCGTGCGATGAGACGATCGCCTTCGGCCTCAAATCGATGATCCGTTGCAGGGTATCGAAATAGGCCTGCATATCCCCTTCCGGTTCCGGTATCACCACCGTGGCCAGGGGCTGCACCAGGTCGGCGACAAAGAACCAGGCCATGTCCTCCGGCGCCAGGCCGATCATGCCGTTATCATGACCGGGCAGCTCGTAGCAGTGGACCTCCCGTCCCAGCCAGCGGGTGAGCCGGGTTCCCTCCTCCACGTACTCCAGCGACAGCCCCTCCAGGTAATCCGGCCCATGGGTTCGCAGCAGGTTGCTCTCGGTGTTGCGTGAGCAGCGTACCGGCAGGCCGAGGCGGCGGGCGATCTCCGGGGCCCGCTCGTGGTGATCGCGATGGTGGTGGGTAATCAGGATGCCGTCCACCGGGTAACGCTCCAGGGTATTGAACAGCTTCTCCATTACCTCATCGGACTCGGGCGCCGGGTCCACCAGGTAGCGCGGCTCGCCCTCGTCTCCCAGCACCAGGGCGTAGGTGTATTCGGCCGGTGGCAGGGTGTTTGAGGGTACCGGGATATAGCCGAGCCCGCAGATCATCTCCAGGTAGGCCAGCTCCCGATCCTCGTCGTAGACCAGGTTCAGCGGATCGATGCGACGGGTCGCCATATCCTTCACGAAGGCGTGGGCGGTTTGCATCACCGGCACCACCATCAGGGCCTGGCCGGTGCGGTAGTGTTCCAGCAGGGTCTCCCGGTGCAGCCAGTCGGACCAGGCGATCTCGTCGCTGTGGGGGGTGAACGCCGGTTTACTGTTCAGTTCGATCTTGTAGTAGTGGGCATGGAACCGCACCCGCTCGAAGGGGGGTGTGATGGCGACCCCCATCAGCTCGATGCTCTTCACCTCGCCCTGTTCGATAGCCCGCTGAAGGTCGTAATCCAGCTCCTCCTCCAGCTCCCGGATCAGGGCACGAATCCGTTCCGGCCGGAAGCCGGAGACCAGCTGGTGGGAGAAGTGGTGGTCAGCATCCTCGTCGTCCACCTTTCCGCCCGGGAAGGCGTAGTAGCCGGGAAAGGCGCGCAGGTAGTCCTGGCGCCTGATAACGAACACGTCCTCTTCATGAACCAGTACGGCGGCTACGGCATCTCGCATGAATTCTTCCCGGCTGTGGATCGTTTCAGATGATACCATGCCGCCCGCCGCAGGGGCGCTATAACACAACTTTTACAGGGTTATGCCGGGATCACGGATTAAGGGGATAGGATTAAGCGCTTGAGAACCGAGACTGGAATTTGTCGCACGAATTGAACGCCTTGTTCAACCACAAAGTGCACGAAGCACACTAGGGCCTGTTAACACTAATTTGATTGCCGGCGTTGCGGCTAAAAATGTGCCAATCAAGGCGCGCCAAGCGTGCTTTGGTGGCTCCAAAGGAGCGCG
>JAPHTA010000202.1 GCA_026196475.1 Sedimenticola sp. | reverse complement strand
TCCACCTAAAATAAAACAACGGCCTGTTTCGAATTGAACCCGAGACCTGTAAGACATTTACCTGACGGGCGCACACGGACCCACCGGAAGTACCCGATAATAACTGAAAATAACCTCAGGCGCAGGGTTTTTCCTTGGCCGGCTCAGCGCCCCCGCTGCGCCTTCTCCTGCAACCCGGAGAGTCCGAAGCGACGATCCAGCTCGGCCAGCACCTGCTCCGCCTTCAGCCCCTGGTGGGCCAGCAGCACCAGGGTATGAAACCAGAGATCGGCGATCTCGTAGACGATCTTGTCCGGATCGCCATCCTTTGCCGCCATCACCGTCTCGGTCGCCTCCTCGCCTATCTTCTTGAGGATCGAGTCGAGGCCCTTGGCATACAGCCCGGCCACGTAGGAGCTATCCGGATCGGCACCTTTGCGTGACTCCAGCACCTCGGTCAGACGCTGCAGAAGATCGCCATTCATAATCGTACCTCAACACCCTGGTCGGCCATGAAACGCTTCGCCTGCTCGATGCTGTACTCGGCGAAGTGGAAGATACTGGCCGCCAGCACCGCGTCCGCACCACCCTGCACCACCCCGTCCACCAGGTGCTGCAGGTTGCCGACGCCGCCGGAGGCGATCACCGGCACGCTCACCGCGTCGCAGATGGCCCGGGTCAATTCGAGGTCGAAGCCGATCCTGGTGCCGTCCCGATCCATGCTGGTTAGCAGGATCTCACCGGCGCCATAGTCCACCATGCGCCGGGCCCATTCGATGGCATCCAGTCCGGTGGGTTTGCGCCCGCCGTGGGTGAAGATCTCCCAGCGCGGGGCTTCGCCCTCTTCGCTCACCCGCTTGGCGTCAATGGCGACCACGATGCACTGGGAACCGAAACGCTCGGCAGCCTCCTTTACGAACTCAGGTCGGAACACCGCGGCGGTGTTGATCGCCACCTTGTCGGCACCGGCGTTGAGCATGCGCCGCACGTCCTCGGCGGTACGGATGCCGCCACCCACCGTGAGCGGGATAAACACCTCGCTGGCAACCCGCTCCACCACGTGAACGATGGTCTCCCGGTCATCCGAACTGGCGGTGATATCCAGGAACGTGATCTCGTCCGCCCCCTCCCGGTTGTAGCGACGGGCTACCTCGACCGGATCCCCGGCATCACGGATATCGACGAACTTGACCCCCTTGACCACGCGCCCGGCATCCACGTCCAGGCAGGGGATGATTCTTTTCGCTAGCATCGCTGTTGTCCCATAAACGCCCTCTCCCTCAGGGAGAGGATTGGGGCGAGGGAATAATATGAGGCCACTGCCTGGCTATTCATATCCCCTCAACCTGCCCTTCTCTCTGGGGGAAGAAGGAACCCACTAACTGACTTCTCATATCGTTTCACTCGGCGGTTATCCAAAATACCACCCTCAGGCCGTTTGTTACGAATAATCGAGTCATTGATAACCGGATAGCAGTGAGCCAGCATCTTCCTGGCCTCCCGGTTGGCTGTTCAGCCGGACAGACTGTCGGCCAGCTGCTGACCGGCGGCGAAATCAAGCGTACCCTCGTAGATCGCCCGGCCGGTAATGGCGCCCATGATATTGTCCGTTTCCGCATGACAGAGCGCTTCGATATCACCGATATCGGTTATTCCACCGGACGCCACGATGGGGATATTGACCGCATTGGCAAGCGCCGTGGTCGCCGCCACGTTGGGGCCGCTGAGCATGCCATCGCGCCCGATATCGGTATAGACGATGGCGGAGACCCCGTCCTCTTCGAAGCGGCGCGAGAGGGCGGTCACCTCCTGGTCGGTGACGGTCGCCCAGCCATCGATCGCCACCATCCCCTCCTTTGCGTCGAGCCCCACGATCACGTGGCCCGGAAACGCTGCGCAGGCACGACCGACAAAGTCCGGTTCCTTCACCGCCTGGGTACCGATGATGACGTAGCTGACCCCGGCATCCAGGTAGGCCTGGATGGTCTTTTCGTCACGAATACCGCCACCGACCTGAATCGGCAGATCCGGGTAGGCGCTGGCGATGGCGCGAATCACCTCGCCGTTCACCGGCTCGCCGGCAAAGGCGCCGTTGAGATCCACCAGGTGTAGCCGGCGGGCACCCGCCTCGACCCAGCGCACGGCCACCTGCACCGGGTCATCCGAGAAGATGGTCTCGTCCTCCATGCGCCCCTGGCGCAGCCTTACACAGCGACCATCTTTCAGATCAATTGCGGGAATCAGTAACACGGTTCTTTTTCCTTTGGGTAGCTCTGGCTTGAACGGAGGGAGCTCACGGTTCCCAATGAATGAAATTGCGCAACAGCTGCAGGCCGTCGTCGGCGCTCTTCTCCGGATGGAACTGGGTCGCGAACAGGTTCTCGCGGGCGATCACACTGGTAAAGGGAATCCCGTAGACGGTCGATCCCACCACCAGCTCACGATCCTCCGGGTCGACGTAGTAGCTGTGCACGAAGTAGAAGCGGGAGTCGTCCTCGATGCCGTCCCACAGCGGATGGGTGCTGATCTGCTTGACCTGGTTCCAGCCCATCTGCGGTATCTTGAGGCGCATGCCATCCGCGTCCCGTGACTCGGGAAAACGCTTCACATCGCCCGGAAACAGCCCCATCAGCCGGGTGCCCTGATTCTCCTCGCTAAAGGTCATCAGGACCTGCAAGCCCATGCAGATGCCCAGGAACGGCTTGCTCCGGGCCGCGGACAGAATCGCCTGGTTGAGGTGGTGTTCGGAGATCGCATTCATGCAGTCACGGGCCGCCCCCTGCCCTGGAAAGACCACCCTGTCGGCGGACAGGATGATATCCGGATCATCCGTTACCAACACCCGGTGCGCGGCATCCGCCACGTGTTCCAGCGCCTTGGAGACTGAGCGTAAATTGCCCATGCCATAGTCAATGACTGCAATGGTTTTCGACATAGCCGTTTCTTACCCGATAGATTTGGATGGCCGCTACAGACTGCCCTTGGTGGAGGGGATAACGCCCGCCATCCGCGGGTCCGGCTCCAGCGCCATGCGCAAGGCACGCCCGAACGCCTTGAATACGGTCTCGGCGATGTGGTGGCTGTTGCGCCCGCGCAGGTTGTCCACGTGCAGGGTCACCCCGGCATGGTTAACGAAGCCCTGGAAGAACTCGTAGAACAGGTCGGTCTCGAAGGCACCGATCGCTGCACGCGGGAAAGTGACATTGAACTCCAGGCCGGGACGACCCGAAAAATCGAGAACCACCCGGCTGAGTGCCTCGTCCAGCGGCACGTAGGCGTGACCGTAGCGACAGATGCCCTGCTTGTCGCCTATCGCCTTCGCCACCGCCTGGCCGATGCTGATGCCGATATCCTCCGCCGTGTGGTGGCCGTCGATGTGCAGGTCCCCCTCGGCCCGGACCTGCAGATCCACCAGACCGTGGCGGGCCACCTGGTCGAGCATATGCTCGAGGAACGGCATGCCGGTCTGCAGATCGGACTGGCCGGTGCCATCCAGGTTCAGGTTGACCCGGATCCGGGTCTCCAGGGTATTGCGTTCGATCTCAGCTTTACGCTGCATGGGTCGACTCCAGGGATTGAGACATCGTCCTCGGCTTGGACTGCCATCGCGGTCCGTTCCCGGCGTCCGACGACCCCGAAACAGACCAAACAGCCATTCTATGGGAAATACGTGTTTTGTCCAAGGAGGGACTTATGCCGCGAAGGCCAGGGATGGCCGGGAGCGGCGTTGTCCAAGGAGGGACTTATGCCGCGAAGGCCAGGAGGAGTGGTACAGGGATGTACCGGTTACGGAGCCGAGGATGCAACGGCCGGGAGCGGCGTTGTCCAAGGAGGGACTTATGCCGCGGACGACTCCAGGGATATAGCTACCGGCAGACAATCGGCCCGGGGGCGGGCCTCCTACCGGCCAAATCGACTGTAGGAGCGGCGCCCTCGCCGCGATGAACAACGCACGCTCCGAGCTATCGTGCGAAACTGTATCGGCCCGGGGGCGGGCCTCCTACCGGCCAAATCGACTGTAGGAGCGGCGCCCTCGCCGCGATGAACAACGCACGCTCCGGGCTATCGTGCGAAACTGTATCGGCCCGGGAGCGGGCCTCCTACAGGTCCTACCGGGTGTAGGAGCAGCACCCCCGCCGCGAAGGCAAAGCGCACGGCCCGGGATTGGCGCACCCCCAATAAATCCGGGACACCCCTAAACCTGCAGCCAGAAGGTCACCGGTCCGTCGTTCACCAGGCTCACCTGCATGTCGGCACCGAAACGGCCGCAGCCAACTTGCGGGTGCCGCTCTTCTGCCAACCGGCAGAGGTGATTGAACAGCAGCTCCCCGAGCGCCGGCGGCGCCGCGGTGGAAAACCCCGGGCGCATCCCCTTCCGGGTATCCGCCGCCAGGGTGAACTGGGGGACCAGCAGCAGGCCCCCGCCCACATCGGCAAGGCTCAGGTTCATGCGCCCTGCCTGATCCGCAAACACACGGTAGCCGAGCAGGCGCTGCAGAAGCCGCTCGGCCCGGGCCTCGCTGTCATCCGGCTCCACTCCCACCAGCACCAACAGGCCACCCTGGATGGCGGCGACCGTCTCCGCGGCGATTACCACCTGTGCTGAAGAAACTCTCTGTATCAGACCGATCATCCGGACTCCTGCCTAGACGGTTTGCGGGTCACTCACTGCCGGTCGCGCCGATAAAACACACCATTCGCCTGCTGCTTCAGATTATTCCTACAAGGCAGCGGGATTCAGCGCACAGCACGCCAACACCGTCGGTGGCAATCTATAACTGTCGCCAAACAACGGATGCCCAAGGATCGGCTTCACAATTCACGGACGAGTCCACGGACTGGAACCCTTTGCCAACCAAGCCCGGCGACATGCCCCGACTGCACGGAAAGCTGTCGGGGTTTTTTATTGCCCGTCGCTCACTCCCCGGTGCCGGCCCTGGAGGCCCGCTTACGCTCATGCTCTTTCAGGTGGCGCTTGCGAATCCGGATCGCGTTTGGGGTCACCTCCACCAGCTCATCGTCTTCGATAAACTCCAGCGCCTGCTCCAGCGAAAACCTTACCGGCGGCGTCAGCAGTATATTCTCATCACTGCCGGCAGCCCGGATATTGGTTAACTGCTTGCCCTTCAGCGGGTTGACCGTCAGGTCGTTGGCCCGGGAGTGAATACCGATCACCTGCCCTTCGTATACCGGCGTGCCATGCTCCACGAACAGGCGCCCCCGCTCCTGCAGGTTGAACAGGGCATAGCCCAGTGCCTTGCCGGTGGAGTTGGCGATCAGCACTCCGTTGTTGCGCGGTGCGATGCCACCATGCTGGGCCGGACCGTAGTGGTCGAATACATGGTAGATCAGACCGGAGCCGGAGGTGAGGGTCATGAACTCGGTCTGGAAACCGATCAGACCCCGGGACGGAATGATGTAGTCGAGACGTACCCGCCCCTTGCCATCCGGCACCATGTCCTGGAGATCACCCTTGCGTGAACCCAAGGCCTCCATGATGCCGCCCTGGTGGGCCTCCTCCACGTCCACGGTCAGCTGCTCGTAGGGCTCACACACCTCGCCCTCCACCTCCCGGAAGATCACCTCGGGGCGCGACACGGCCAGTTCGTAACCCTCCCTGCGCATGGTCTCCAGCAGGATCGACAGGTGCAACTCGCCACGCCCGGAGACGCGAAACTTCTCCGGGTCGGTCCCCTCTTCCACCCGCAACGCCACGTTGTGGATCAGTTCCCGTTCCAGACGCTCCTTGAGCTGGCGCGAGGTGAGGTACTTGCCCTCCTTGCCGGCGAAAGGCGAGGTGTTGACCTGGAAGGTCATGCTGACAGTGGGTTCGTCCACGGTCAGGGGCGGCATGCTGGTGACATGCTCCGGATCGCACAGGGTGTCGGAGACATTGGGCGCCGCGATCCCGGAGAGGGCCACGATATCCCCCGCCGAGGCGCTCTCCACCTCGACCCGTTCCAGGCCGAGAAAACCGAACACTTTGCCGATCTTCTCCCGCTTCTCCACCCCGTCCCGGGTCACCAGGGTCACCGGCATATTGCGCCGCACCGTGCCGCGGGTGATGCGACCCACCGCAATGGCGCCGACGTAACTGTTGTAGGCCAGGGTCGAGACCTGCATCTGGAACGGACCCTCGGGGTCCACGTCCGGGGCGCTGCAGTTATTCACAATGGCCTCGAACAGCGGGGTCATGTCGCCCTCTCTCACGTCGCTGTCGGTGCTGGCAAAACCGTTGATGGCGGAGGCGTAGATAATCGGAAAGTCCAGCTGCTCGTCAGTCGCCCCGAGGCGGTCGAACAGTTCGAAGGTCTGGTCCGCGACCCAGTCGGGACGGGCCCCTTCACGATCGATCTTGTTGATCACCACGATCGGCTTCAGTCCGTGCTGAAACGCCTTCTGGGTGACAAACCGGGTCTGCGGCATCGGTCCCTCCACCGCATCCACCAGCAGCAGCACCGAGTCCACCATGGAGAGTACGCGCTCCACCTCGCCGCCGAAATCGGCGTGCCCCGGGGTATCGACAATGTTGATCCGGTAGTCGTTCCAGTTAATGGCCGTATTCTTGGAGAGGATGGTGATTCCCCGCTCCTTCTCCAGGTCATTGGAATCCATCACCCGCTCCACCGGGCCAAAACGGTCGCCGAGGGTTCCGGACTGCTGCAGCAGCTTGTCGACCAGGGTGGTTTTTCCGTGATCAACGTGTGCGATGATGGCGATGTTGCGTAGCTGTTTCATGTGGGGGTGGATTATCCAAGGGTAGAGTCAAAGGCCGCGCATTATATACAACTTCCCTGCCGCTGGCCTATCAATCCGCTTGCCGCCCTTCACGCAATACAAGATCGCCAACAGTGTCATAAACTTAGAAAAGTTACATGAGACTCAGCATGCAACAAAAGTGACATCCGCTTGTAGCAAAAGCCGTTTAGCGGTTACTCACAGAACCTGTGGATAACTTTGTGGAGAAATTCTGGGAAACCGGCTCGAGGCCGCAAAAACAGTACCCTCCGGTTAAATTGATAATTTTTAACACAGCTAATTTATCTTAATAATATCAATGAGATAGATTATTTGACCAAAAAAGAGACCCTGCTGTTGACAAGTGTTTTGAAGTGGGATAGTAGCCGCCGGAGCAATGTGCATAACAGGGCCGAATTCGCGTTCCGGCCAGGGATTTGTGATCTTCCACTTGGACAGCCCGCAGCCTATCTGAAAGAATGCGCGTGATTTTCCACCAACACCGAGGTAAGCGTGAAAAAACAGCTCATTTTCCTCCTCCTGCTGGCAGCAGCGAGCGCGCTGCAGGCGGAAACCCGGTACGTGACCGACGAGTTCAAGGTCACCCTGCGTTCCGGGGAGAGTGCCAGCCACAAGATTCTGCGCATGCTGCCCAGTGGCTACCCGGTCGAGGTAGTCAGCAGCAACAGCGAAAACGGATACTCCATGGTAAAGACCCGTGACGGGGCCACCGGCTACATCCTGACCCGCCAGCTGATGCCGATTCCCAGCGCCCGGGACCGGCTGGTGGAGGCGGAGCGGAAACTGCAGGAGCTGCAGCAGGAGCCGGGACGGCTCAGTGCCCGCCTGAGCAAGCTGCAGGACGAGTTTCAGGCGCTGACCACCGCCCACCAGCAACTGCAGAGCGAGAAACAGCAGCTGGAGGATGAGCTGCAGGCCCTCAAGCGCACCTCGGCCAACGCGGTGCGCATCTCCAACGAACGCAACGACCTGCGCAAGCAG
>JAPHTA010000030.1 GCA_026196475.1 Sedimenticola sp. | reverse complement strand
AAGTTTACCTATTTACGGAGAAATACAATGAACAAGTTTGTTAAAGCTGCTGCAGTCGCCGCTCTTCTCGCCACCTCTGCCTCCGCATCCGCCTGGTGGGGCGGTCCCTGGGGTGGTGGTCCCTGGAATGGCTTCGGTGACGGTTGGGGCGACGGTGCTGGTGATTTCAACATGAACTTCAGCGGTCGCAGCAACGTCTATGGCACCGGGCGTGGGTACGGCTACCACAACCCGTACTACGGTTACGGCTACGCACCCTACGGCTACGCTCCGTATGGCGCGCCTTACGGTTACGCACCCTACGGCTACCCGGCCGCTCCGGTTGCACCCCAGGCCGCTCCCGCTGCTCCGGCAAAATAAGCGGGCATCTTGCCTGATCTTACCCAGGGAAGGGCGACGTACAAGGATGTACGACACCTAATGAACAACCCTGTTTGTTCCGCGTTGATTCAGCCACCGGCTGGTCTTCCGTCTTTCACGGCAGGGAGCGGATAAACAGTTTTCCAGGATACTACGTTATGAAAAAGATGATCACTCTGGCCGCTGCAGCGGTACTCGCAACCACCTCCATGACCGCCAGTGCCTGGTGGGGTGGCCCCTGGAACGGCCTTGGGGACGGCTTTGGCAATGGTGTGGGTGACGGCTCTTTCAGCATGAGTTTCAGTGCTCGCAGCCGTGTCTCCGGTTACGGTGATGGCTATGGCTACCAGCACCCCTACTATGGCTACGGTGCCTATGCACCGGTTGCGCCGCTGACTGAAGAGCAGCAGAAGGCTATGGCCGAGCAGCAGCAGGCCTATGCCGAGCAACAGGCAAAGGCGATGCAGGCCGCAGTAGAAGCGCAGCGCAAGTTCGCCGAACAGTATGCCTCCGCCCAGCCGGCACCGGCATTCGAACCTTTTGCCATTCCTGCTGATGTGCAGGCCCGCCAGGATGCTATGCGCAAGCAGATGGAGGACCGGCGTGCCGAGATGATGAAGCGCGTCGAGGCCCAGCGTGCTGCTGCCGAGGAGCAGCGTGCGGTACTGCGCAAAGAGATCGAGTCGCAACGCCAGCGTCGCGACATCTGATTTCATCCGGACAGCCAGCGCTGTCCTCCTGAGGAAAACGCCCGCAGCGGATGCTGCGGGCGTTTTTTTTGCATCCTGCTCCCTCTCCCCACCCCGGTTCGATGCGTGATCCCGCCTATGCTGTCGGCGAGAGGCCGGGGAACGTTGGTCACGCCGGGTTTGATCTTTTCAGGAGTCGCCCTTTACTCTATATTGTAAAAGGCAATAGTAAGAATAGAAAAAACAAATAAATGTTTCGGGTTAAATGGTTTGCTTCAGCATTACATGCCGATGAGCCGATTGAAAATTCAGATTGATGCACACAGAGAGAGTGATTCATGAAGCAGGATATTGATCCCGAAGAGACCAGAGAGTGGCTCGAAGCGCTGGAGGCAGTACTGGAAAACGAGGGTACGGATCGGGCCCATTTCCTGATAGAGCGCCTGATCGACAAGGCACGCCGATCCGGCGCCTACCTGCCATACAGCGCTAATACCGCCTACGTGAATACCATCCCGGTCACCAAGCAGAAGCGTTTCCCGGGCGATGCCGCCATGGAGCGTCGAATTCGCTCCTTTATCCGTTGGAATGCCATGGCCATGGTGGTCCAGGCGAACCGTCTGGCCCCCGAACTGGGTGGGCACATCTCCAGTTTTGCCTCTGCGGCAACCCTCTATGATGTGGCATTCAATCACTTCTTCCATGCCCGTAGCGACTCTCGGGACGGGGACTTGGTGTTCTTTCAGGGGCATTCGGCGCCGGGGATCTATGCCCGTGCCTACCTGGAAGGGCGGTTGAGCGAGGAGGATCTGTACGGCTTCCGCCAGGAGTCGGAGGGTAGCGGGCTCTCTTCTTATCCCCACCCCTGGCTGATGCCTGGCTTCTGGCAGTTTCCAACCGTCTCCATGGGCCTTGGGCCACTGATGGCGATCTATCAGGCGCGCTTCATGCGCTATTTGCACGATCGGGGCATCTCGAATACCGAGAAGCGCAAGGTGTGGGCCTTCATGGGCGACGGTGAGAGTGACGAACCCGAGTCACTGGGAGCCATCTCGCTGGCAGGCCGGGAGCGACTGGACAACCTGGTCTTTGTCGTCAACTGCAATCTGCAGCGACTGGATGGGCCGGTGCGCGGAAACGGCAAGATCATCCAGGAGCTGGAGGGAGTGTTTCGGGGCGCCGGCTGGAACGTGATCAAGGTGATCTGGGGTGGCTACTGGGACCCCCTGCTGGCCCGGGACAGGGAGGGGCTGCTGCAGAAACGGATGGAGGAGGCAGTGGATGGCGACTACCAGGCCTACAAGGCCAAGGGTGGCGCCTATACCCGGGAGCACTTCTTCGGCAAGTACCCGGAGCTGGCGGACATGGTGGCCAACATGACCGATGAGGATATCTGGCGGCTCAACCGGGGCGGGCACGATCCACACAAGATCTATGCCGCCTATGCCGCGGCCATGGAGCACACCGGTCAGCCTACCGTAATCCTGGCCAAGACGGTGAAGGGGTACGGTATGGGGATTGCCGGCGAGGGGCAGAACATCACCCATTCGCAGAAGAAGATGGGTGAGGAGGCGTTGCGTGGCTTCCGGGACCGTTTCAACATCCCGATCCCGGATGAGAAGATCAATGAGACCCCCTTCTACAAGCCGGCCGCGGACAGCCAGGAGCTGAAGTACATGCGGGAGCGGCGGGAGGCGCTGGGTGGCTACCTGCCGGCCCGGCATGCGGATACTCCTGCCCTGGAGGTTCCATCACTGGATTTTTTCAACACCATGCTGGAGGGCAGTGGTGATCGTGAGATGTCCACCACCATGGCCTTCGTGCGCACCCTGTCGATTCTGATGCGGGACAGGAAGGTTGGCGAGCGGGTGGTGCCGATCATTCCCGACGAGGCGCGAACCTTCGGCATGGAGGGGATGTTCCGCCAGCTCGGGATCTACTCCTCGGTGGGTCAGCTCTACACGCCGGTCGACTCGGACCAGGTGATGTACTACCGGGAGGACAAGAAGGGACAGATCCTGCAGGAGGGGATCAGCGAGGCAGGTGCGATATCATCCTGGATCGCGGCGGCCACCTCCTATGCCAATCACGGCATCAGCATGATTCCCTTCTACGCTTACTACTCCATGTTCGGTTTCCAGCGGGTGGGCGATCTGGCCTGGGCTGCTGGTGACATGCAGGCGCGGGGGTTCCTGATCGGTGGCACCGCCGGGCGTACCACCCTGGCCGGCGAGGGGCTGCAGCACCAGGATGGCCACAGCCACCTGCAGGCGGCCACCATTCCCAACTGTGTCGCCTATGATCCCACCTTCGCCTATGAACTGGTGGTGATCATCCAGGATGGCCTGCGTCGCATGTACCAGGAACAGGAGAACATCTTCTATTACATCACTGTGATGAACGAAAACTACCCGCAACCGGCGATGCCGGAGGGAGTGCAAGAGGGGATCGTGCGTGGCATGTACCGCTACCAGCGCCATGGCAGGAAGAAGCGACGGGTCCGGCTGCTGGGCAGTGGCACCATCCTGCGTGAGGTGATTGCCGCGGCCGAACTCCTGGAACAGGAGTTCGACGTTTCGTCCGATGTCTGGAGCGTCACCAGTTTCAATGAGCTGCGTCGGGACGGTCTGGAAGTGGATCGCTGGAACATGCTGCATCCGCAAGAGCAGCCCAGGGACAGTTACGTGGCCCGACAGTTGGGGGAGGGGGATGGACCCGTGGTGGCGGCGACTGACTACATACGTAGCTACGCCGACCAGATCCGCCCCTTCGTGCCGGCCCGCTACCGGGTGCTGGGCACCGACGGCTATGGGCGTAGTGATCAACGCAGCCGATTGCGCCACTT
>JAPHTA010000138.1 GCA_026196475.1 Sedimenticola sp. | reverse complement strand
CGCCTTCTCTCCAAGGCGGCTGCCGACCACGGTGGCGAAGGCCAGCTCGTGGGGCGGCAGCAGCTCCGGTGGCAGGTTGGAGAGCTGCTCGATAATCCGGCACATGGCGGCGGCCGGTGAACGGCCGGTCTCCGGCTGGGCGGCGTGGGCGGTCTTGCCGCTAAGCTTGATCGCCATGCCCCGGGAGGCGCAGCTGAAGGCGCCATCCCGCACCAGCACCTGGCCCAGCGGGTAGCCGGGGATGTTGTGCAGGGCGAAGCAGAGGTCGGGGTTCACGCTCTCGAAGCGGGGATCGTCCAGCACCGCCCGGGCGCCCTGGCCGGTCTCCTCCGCCGGCTGGTAGAGCAGCACCACCTCGCCCCGGGCCGGGCGACGCCGGGCCAGCGCCTCGCCCACGGCGGCCATGATTGCCATGTGGCCGTCATGGCCACACTTGTGCGACACGCCAGGGCGGCGGGAACGGTGCGGTAACGGCTCCGACTCCTGGATCGGCAGGGCGTCCATGTCACAACGAAGCAACACCCTCGGCCCCGGTGCCTGGCAGGCAAACACGAACGCCAACCCTTCACCGCCCAGCCCCTGCAGCATCCGGTCCGGTTGCAGGTTCCTGAAAAAACCCGTTACCCGTTGCGCCGTGGTACTCTCCCTGCCGGAGAGTTCGGGATGGCGGTGAAGTTCGTGTCTCAGGCCGGTAGCGGTTTCCGTCATGGCAGTTCCTGATGCAGGCCGGGCATGGCCGATTGAAGTCCCGGAATTAATCCATCCGTACCCCGGGGTGTCAACAGACCGAAACTTATAAAGAATAGTTTGCGCTGCCAGTAATTTAATAAATTAGAATAGCCTTAATACTTGTAGTATCTTTTACCGGGAATATCGGCAGACGGCCGATGTTCATCCCGCAAGTCCAGTTTATCAATAGCTTAAATCGTATCTGGCCACACCGGGCTCTCTCCGGCCGAAGGGGAGTTTCAGCCGTTGGGAACGTGCAACCCGGCAAACAGGCAGTTACGACAAGGGCGGGGATACCCGCCACGAACAACCAGATCCACAGATGTACTCGGGAGCGTAAACATGAACACACTGGCCGACGAGGAGCAGACCGTTCCGCAGAGTCGCACCCTGTCACCCAAGCAGATTATCTCGGCGGGCATCTTCCTGGCCGGCGCCATTCTCCTGGCCATGAACGTCCCCTCGATCGAGATCGCCTGGGTCACCGCGCTACTGCTGCTCACCATCTACCTGTTCGCCTTCGAGGTGGTGGGCGTGGACGTGGCGGCCATCGTGATCATGGTGCTACTTGGCCTCACCTCCCTGGCCGCCCCACTGATGGGTCTGAGCGAAGGCCTGGTGGATACCCAGCACCTGTTCGACGGCTTCAGCTCCAACGCGGTGATCTCCATTATCGCGGTGATGATCATCGGCGCCGGGCTCGATCGCACCGGTATCATGACCAAGGTGGCCGCCACCATTCTCAAGGTCGGAGGCAAGACCGAGGGACGCATCATCCCGATCATCTCCAGTACCGTGGCGGTGATCTCCTCGTTCATGCAGAACGTGGGGGCAGCGGCGCTGTTCCTGCCGGTGGTCTCCCGTATCTCCGCCCGGGCAGACCTGCCGATGTCACGCCTGCTGATGCCGATGGGCTTCTGCGCCATCCTCGGCGGCACCATGACCATGGTCGGTTCCTCACCCCTGATCCTGCTCAACGACCTGATACACACCTCCAACAGCGCCCTGCCGGAGTCCCAGCAGATGGAGGCCTGGAGTCTATTCTCGGTGACCCCGATCGGCCTCATGCTGGTGGCCACCGGGGTGATCTACTTCGTGATCGCTGGGCGTTTCGTGCTGCCCACCACCAAGAGCGAGAGCAGCACCAGCGCCGCCGGTGCGATGCAGTACTTTCGTGATCTTTACGGCGTCGCCTTCAGCCTGCACGAGCTGGTGGTGCCGGACGACAGTGAGCTGGTGGGCAAGCAGCTGGATGACGTGGAGACGCTGTACAAGGTTCGGGTGATCGCCAACAAGCGGGCCGGCCAGGAGAGCCAGGTCGGACCGGGCACCCTGGCCCGGGATACCGGTATCGAGGCCGGCATGGTGCTGGGGGTGATTGCCGAGTCGCGCAATATCGACCACTTCGTCGAGAAGTACGGTCTCAAGCAGCGCAAGGAGCTGCGCACCTTTACCGAGTCCCTGGCCGCCACCAAGGCAGGTATTGCCGAGGTTCTGATTCCGCCCGGCTCGAAGCTGATCGGAAAGAGCGCACGGGACGTCTGGATGCGCAAGGTCTACGGCATTGCCATGATCGCCCTGCACCGCAATGGCGAGACCATGCGCGAGGGCGAGGATATCCGCAACATCCCCTTCGTGGCCGGCGACACCCTGGTGGTGCACACCACCTGGGAAGCCCTGGCGCGACTGGAGAAGGACAAGGATTTCGTGGTGATCACCACTGAATACCCGCGCGAGGAGCTGCGTCCGCACAAGGTGGGCTGGGCCGCGCTGTTCTTCCTGATCGCCCTGTCGATGGTGCTGTTCACCGACATCCGGCTGTCGGTGGCCCTGCTGACCGGGGCCATGGGCATGATCCTCTCCGGGGTCCTCTCCATCGAGGAGGCCTACGAGGCGGTGAGCTGGAAGACGGTGTTCCTGCTCGCCTCCCTGATCCCCCTGGGCCTGGCGGTGGAGAGCACCGGCACCGCCAAGTGGATTGCCGAACAGACCCTGCTGGTGGTGGGTCAGCAACCGATCTGGGTTATCCAGGCCGCGGTTGCGATCCTGGCCACCTTCTTCACCCTGGTGATGTCCAACGTGGGCGCCACTGTGCTGCTGGTACCGCTGGCGGTGAACATCGCAATCGGCGCCGGTGCTGACCCGGCAGTATTCGCCCTTACCGTGGCCATCGCCACCTCCAACTCGTTCCTGATCCCGACCCACCAGGTAAACGCCCTGATCATGGGACCGGCGGGCTACCGGGTAGCCGACTTCATGCGCGCCGGCGGCATCATGACCATCCTGTTCCTGGTGGTGATGATGGTGGCGATGAACCTGTTCTTCTGATGACATTGCGACGACGGAAACGGCCGCCAGGCCAGGAAGGTATCTGACTGGCCTCCACAGACAGTAGGTAGCCACGTTTGGGAACCGTTTTGATGTATCGGGGATTTCTGGCGTTGTCACCCAACGCCTTGCGCAGTTTGATTATCGCCTGGGTCAACGTGTCGTCGGTGACAATCACGCCCGGCCAGACTGCTTCAAACAGCTGCTCTCGGCTAACAATGGTTCCCGCATGCTCCACCATATAGAGGAGCAGCGACATCACCTTGGGTTCCATCTGAATCCGGACATCAGCACGTTCAAGTTCGCTGGTACCGGGAAATATACGGCAGTCACCGAGTGTCAGTGCGTCTGTTGCGGATCTATTCAAGCAATTGAACCGGGAGTTGTTTCAATACAACAACTGTAGTTCAGATCATGATGGGCGACGGCAGTCGACTATCTGAAACAGGCTGTCATCCGGCAGAGCCACGGATCATCTGCAGGCGTCGACCGGTTGGCTCGGTCAGCGACGCCTACGTCCCGGCCTGGGAGATTCAAAATTGACCTTGAGCGGTTTGCCATTGAAGTCCCTTCCATCGAGACCTGCAATCGCTGCGCGAGCCTCGTGTCCTTCCATCTCGATGAAACCGAAACCCTTGCACTGCTGCGAGAATACATCCATGACCAGCTTGCATGATCGCACCGTACCGAAACCGGAAAACAGTGCCGCCACCGCCTCCTCGCTGGTATCGGAAGCCAGGTTGCCTACAAATAGTTTTTTCAACGTTATCCTCCGTGGTATTCCAACAGGGTTGTTCACGGATAGCCCAATAAAGAACCCCGCCGAAGCGGGGTTCCTTGGGTATCGGACTATCCGATCGGGGTGCTGCTCAGGGAGTGACTTTCGTCGCCTGCAGACCCTTGGGGCCGGTCTCGACTTCAAAGGTGACCGGCTGGCCATCCTTGAGCGTCTTGAAACCTGAACCCTGAATTGCGTTGAAGTGAACGAAAACGTCCGGGCCGCCATCGTCCTGGGAGATGAAACCAAAACCTTTCGATTCGTTGAACCACTTTACAGTGCCTGTAGCCATTTATCTTGTACCTTAAAAATAGAAAAAAACATCAGTAGTCTACAGGGTTTGAAAGGGGGATTTCGGGAGGGTATCGCGGTTGGAACAACCTGAAAGGCCAGTAACAAAATCTGTAGCTTCGGGTACTATAGGCCTATTCCGACAATATAGCCAGCGAATTGTTGATTATTTTTTCTGACCCGGGTACGGGCGGAAGGGTTGATCGTCACTTTCCCTTTTTTCCGGCTGCTCTCTTCTCCTTCTTCTCCTTCTTCTCCTTCTTCTCCTTCTTCTCCTTCTTCTCCTTCTT
>JAPHTA010000117.1 GCA_026196475.1 Sedimenticola sp. | reverse complement strand
GCCAGACCCTCGTAGGGCTCGTCCAGAAGCAGCAGCTTGATATCACGAGCCAGTGCACGGGCCACTGCCAGCATCTGCTGTTCACCGCCGGAGAGTGTGGTCGCCTCCTGCAGGCGCCGCTCCGCCAGGCGCGGGAAGTGCTCGTAAATACGCTCGATAGTCCAGCCCACGGGGGGAGTGATCTGTGCCAACACCAGGTTCTCTTCCACCGTCAGACCCGGGATGATCCGGCGATCCTCCGGCACCAGCGCCACACCTTGTTGTGCCGCCTCGTGAGACTTCATGCTGTGCAGCGGCTTGTGATCCAGCCAGATCTCGCCATGGGTTACCTGGGGGGAATCCACCCGGGCGATGGAGCGCAGCGTGGATGTCTTGCCGGCACCATTTCGTCCCAGCAGCGCTACCACTTCACCCTCACGGACCTCAAAGCTCACACCCTGAACGATGTAACTCTCTCCGTAATAGGAGTGGATATCCCAGCAGGAGAAAAACGCCGGTGCCGAGCCGGTACTCTTGACTGTCGGTACAACGGGCGCCATTTTTTCTTTACTCATAGCTCAGCTCCCCCGAGATAGGCTTCCTGGACCTTGGGATTACCACGAATCTCGTCCGGCGTCCCATCGGCAATAATTCGACCCTGGGCCAGCACACTGATACGGTCAGCGAGGCTGAAGACCACGTGCATGTCATGCTCGATAATGATCTTGGTCATGCCACGCTCCTTGATCCGTTTCAGCAGGTCAATGGTGCGGTTGGTGTCATGGCGCGCCATACCGGCGGTGGGTTCATCCAGCAGCAACAGGCGCGGGTGCTGCACCAGTCCCATTGCAAGTTCAAGACGCCGTTTGTCACCACGGGACATACTTCCCGCATGGTGATGGATATACTCCCCCAGACCGAGATCCTTCAGGACATGCACCGCCTCCGCCTCGATATCGGTATTGGATGCCATGCTTCTGAGAGCATTGAACTTGAAAACGCCGTCACGCTTGGCCAGGGCGGGAACCATCACGTTCTCCAGCACGCTCAAGTCGGGAAATATCTCAGGTGTCTGGAACACGCGGACCATCCCGGCATGATTGATCTCATGCGGTTTCATGCCGATCATGTTCTTGCCCTCGAACTCCACCGTACCGGTGTCCGGCTCCAGGCGTCCGATACAGACATTCAGAAGGGTCGACTTGCCCGCGCCGTTGGGCCCGATAATGGCATGGGTCTTGCCCTCTTCGATCTCCAGGTTGATATCCCCCAGCGCATGCAGGCCGCCAAAGGTCTTGTCAACATTTTTAATTCTCAAGACAATATTGCCGCTCATCTGTTACTCCCCTCCGGTGGCTTCTGCGGCGGGCGCCTGTTCAGCCTGCCTGGAACGGCCGCGAATCCAGCCGGAAATACGTCGAATACCTTCCATGACACCACCCGGCAGGAAGATCACGATCAGCATGAAGAGCACACCCAGCGTCAGGTGCCAGCCCTCGCCGACAAACTCTCCGGCTATTGCCACCACGATGTTCTCCAGCCAGTCGGGAAGAATCGCAAACGCCTGGTGCAGCGCATTGTCATTGAGTGCCGAAAAGATATTCTCGAAGTACTTGATAATACCCACGCCCAGCAGCGGACCCACCAGGGTGCCGGTACCACCGAGAATGGTCATCAGAACCACCTCACCCGAGGCCGTCCACTGCATGCGCTCGGCGCCGGCCAGCGGATCTGTAATCGCCATCAGGGAACCGGCCAGGCCGGCGTACATGCCGGAGATGACGAATGCGGTCAACAGGTAGGGCCGGGTATTGAAACCGGTGTACTTCATGCGGGTCTGGTTGGACTTGATTGCCTTCAGCTTCAATCCGAACGGGGAACGGAAAATCCGCAACGAGATGAAGAACCCGATAATCAACGCCACGGCACAGAAGTAGAAACCCGAATAACCGCTCATTTCGATGCCGAACAGCGTGGTGGAGGGCAGCCCGGTCGCAGCCACACCCTCCGCCGCAGCATCCAGAATCCGCGGATCGTTGATGGTCAACTGCAGGCCAGTCTCGCCGTTGGTGATGGGTGTCAGCACCGAGTAGGCAAGATTGTAGGACATCTGGGCAAACGCCAGGGTCAGGATCGAAAAATAGATACCCGATCGACGCAGGCTGAGGTAGCCGATGAAGACAGCAAACACACCGGCCATCAGCATACCGAAGATCACTGCCGGCAACACGTTCATGGTCAACAACTTGAAGGACCAGACCGCAGTGTAGGAGCCCACCCCAAGGAACACCGCATGACCAAAGGAGAGGTAGCCGGTCAGGCCAAACAGGATGTTAAAACCAATTGCGAATATGCCAAAAATAGCGAACTTCTGCAGGAGGTCGGGATAACCCGCGCCAATCGGTGACAACCATAAGGGGGCTGTCAGCGTTGCCGCGGTAAAGATGGCCATAACGACCCAGTCATTTTTTAGCAATGGCATACCTTAATCCTCCATCACGCCTTTGCGCCCCATCAGGCCGCGCGGCCTGACCAGGATAATTACCACGGCAACCAGGTAGATGATGATCTGGTCAATCCCGGGAAGGATGGATTTCACTTCATTCATCGACGCGAACGACTGCAGGATACCGAGCAGGAACCCCGCGGCCACCGCCCCACCCAGGGAGCCCATGCCACCGACAACCACCACCACAAAGGAGAGCACGAGGAAATCCATACCCATGTGATAGTCGGGAGGAAGAATAGGTGCGTACATGACACCGGCCAGGCCGGCCACCACGGCCGCAATACCGAACACGATGGTAAACCGCCGCTCCACATTAATGCCGAGCAGGCCCACCGTCTCCCGGTCGTGCATACCGGCACGCACCACCATGCCGAAAGTGGTGAACTGCAGGAACGCAAATACGGAAAAGATGACAATGCCGGCGAACAACAGGTAGATCAGGCGCCACCAGGGGTAGACCACCGCTTCGCCCAGTCCGAACAGAGCTCCGATCGGGGCACTGCCGGCAACGATCTCCGGTGCCGGTGTAGGAATCGGGTTGGCGCCGAAAAATGACTTGATGATCTCCTGCAGAACGATCGCCAGACCGAAGGTCACCAGGATCTGCTCCGCATGGGGACGCTTGTAGAAATGCTTGATCAGGCCGCGCTCCATCACGACGCCGATCAACAGCATGATGGGGATAGCGATCAGGATCGATATCGGTACCGACCAGTCGATGATTGCGGTGCCGACATCGCCAAACCAGATCTCGAGATAAGGTTGTTCTTTAAAGGCCTCGAAAAAGGTGATGCTTTCATCTTTCACCTTCACCGAGAGTGTAAGTACTTTTTGGATTGTAACCGCGCAGAAGGCGCCCAGCATGAACAGAGCCCCGTGGGCAAAGTTCACAACACCGAGCGTTCCGAACACGAGTGTCAGGCCGAGGGCGATCAGTGCATAGGCACCGCCCTTGTCAAGGCCATTCAGGATCTGAAGGAGGATCGCATCCATTACTGTCTACACACTTGTGATAGTTAAAGAAAGGATGGTGCCGGCTGCCCGTCGGGCAGCCGGCAGTCACGCTGGAGCGGATTAGACCTCGTACGGACCGAGCTCGCCGCCAAAAATACTGGCGTCGTACTCGACCTGTGAACGCGGCACGATCTGCTCGACGTTCAGCAGGTCAAACTGCGAGGTCGGGTTCTCGTTACCACGCACCACCAGTACATCCTTGAAGCACTGGTGATCTTCCGCACGGTACTCGGTCGGGCCGTTACCCATGCCGTCGAACTTGAAGCCTTCCAGCTGCCTGATCACCTCGGGCGGGTAGAAGGTGCCGGCGGCCTCAACGGCGTTGGCATAGAGCAGGGCCTGCACGTAGCAGGTGTGCGCAGCCATCGAGGGCGGGAAGCCGTACTCCTGGCCGAAGGACTTCACGAAGGCCTTGGAGCCCTCATCCTGCAGTGCCCAGTTCCAGTTGGTGGTACCCAGGATACCCTTGATGTTCTCACCGGCACCCTGTGCCATCAGGCGGGAGAACAGCGGAACCACGATCTCGAAGTTCTTGCCGTTGACCTGCTTGTCACGCAGACCGAACTGGATTGCCTGGGTCAGGGAGTTGACCATGTCCTTGCCGTAGTGGTTCAGGATCAGCACGTCTGCACCGGAGTTCAGCACCGGGGTGATGTACTGGGAGAAGTCACCGGCACCTACCGGGGTACGCACGGTGGCGGTAGTCTGCCAGCCCAGGCCCTCGGTGGTGTTCTTGATCGACTCTTCCTGGGTCCAGCCCCAGGTGTAGTCGGCGGTCAGGTGGTAGGCTTTGCGCTCTGTACCCATCTCCTTCTTCAACACAGGCCCCAGTGCGGCACCGGACATGTAGGCGTTGAAGAAGTGACGGAAACCGTAACGACGCTTGTCCTTGCCGGTGGTGTCGTTGGAGTGGGTCAGACCGGCCATGAAGATGACGCCCATCTCCTGGCACAGGCCCTGAACCGCGATGGCCACACCGGAGGAGGAACCACCGGTGACCATCACTACACGATCCTTCTCGATCATGCGCTTGGCGGAAGCACGCGCGGCATCGGACTTGGTCTGGGTATCACCGGTCACGTACTCGATCTTCTTGCCGAGTACACCGTTGCCCTTCAGGGACAGCGGCTGCATGGTGTTCAGCATACCGCCGTCACCTTC
>JAPHTA010000123.1 GCA_026196475.1 Sedimenticola sp. | reverse complement strand
CAGAAGGCCGGGAACAGATGGAGGTCACGCCCATGTCGCCCGATGACATGGCTTTCTGGATCTACACTTCCGGCACCACCGGCAAGCCGAAGGCGGCGGTGCACCTGCATCATGACCTGATCGTGAGCGATCTGCACCTGCGTGAAAACCTCAAGGTGACGCCGGGAGAGCGGATCCTCTGCACCTCTAAACTCTTTTTCGCCTACCCCCTGGCGCACGGCCTGTTTGCCGGCCTACGCTGCGCCGCCAGCCTGATCCTGTTCGATGGTTGGCCGACTCCTGAGCGGACCGCTGCACTGGTCGAGCAGCACCGTCCCAACCTCCTGTTCAGCGTTCCGACCTTTTACAATAAACTGCTCTGTGGCGGGTTTGCCGATAGCGCTGCGTTCAGGAACATACGCTGCTGCGTCTCCGCGGGCGAACAGCTGTCGGAGCCGCTGTTGCGGAAGTGGCGGGAGGTTACCGGGCAGCCAATCTATGAGGGTATCGGTACCACCGAGACCCTGGTCCTGTTTATCGCCAACACCCCCTCGGCGCACCGCCCCGGCTCCTCCGGTCGGGTGGTGCCCTGGGCGGAGGTGCGACTGGCTAGCGAGCAGGGTGAGCCGATCACTACACCGGATACGCCGGGCGTCGCCTGGTTGCGCATGCCTTCAGTGTGCGATCGCTACTGGAACCGCCAGGACATGACCCGTAACGCGTTCAACGGTACCTGGTACCGGACCGGGGATATCTTCAGCTACGACAGCGAGGGCTGGTGGTACCATCAGGGTCGGGCCGATCATATGCTGAAGATCTCCGGCCAGTGGGTGAGCCCGAACGAGATCGAGTGCTGCGCACTGAGCGTGCCTGACGTCGGTGAGGCGGCAGTGGTCAGCGCGCCCCGGGCCGATGGGGTGGCCCGGATCGTACTCTTTCTTGAGCCACGACAATCCGGGGCAGACCTGGAGTTGCTGAGACAGCAGGTTATTGACAGGCTGCGTGGTCAACTCGCCCACTTCAAGTGTCCGCAGGACGTACGCTTCATCGACGAGGTGCCGAGGACGGCGACGGGAAAGGTTCAAAAATTCAAGCTTCAGCAAATGCTGGAAACCGCGGCCAACTGACCAGGGGACCGGTTGCCGTATACATAACCACGAGGAGGAGAAGAATGAAACTGCACACGAGAATGCTGTTACCGCTGATGGCCGCAGTTATGCTGCTGCCCGGCTTCAGGGCCATGGCCGCCGAGGTGGAGTTGAAGATCCACCATTTCCTGCCACCGCCATCCACTGCCCACGCCCGCTTCATCGAGCCCTGGGCGGAGAAGGTGATGAAGGAGTCGAGCGGGCGCATCAGCATCAAGATCTACCCGGCCATGCAGCTGGGTGGCAAGCCGCCACAGCTGTTTGACCAGGTGCGTGACGGTGTTGCCGATATCGTCTGGACCGTACCCGGCTACACCCGGGGTCGCTTCCCGATTACCGAGGTGTTCGAGCTTCCCTTCGTGGCAGGCAGTGCCGAGGCCACCAGCCAGGCCGCCTGGGAGTTCTACGGGAAGTACATGAAGGGGGAGTACAGTGATGTGCACCCGATCCTGATTCACACCCACGCACCGGGACAGTTCCACATGCGGGACAAGCCGATCACTACGCTGGCCGATCTTCAGAACACCAAGGTGAGAGCACCCACCCGAACCATTAACGAGGCACTCAGTGTGATCGGTGCGACCCCGGTGGGTATGCCGGTACCGGCGGTCTCCCAGGCGCTTTCAAAGGGCGTGGTGGATGGCGCCATGCTGCCCTACGAGGTGACCCTGCCGCTGAAGGTGCACCAGCTGGTGAAGTACCATACCGAGATCGGTGGCGATCGTGGCGTCTACACCGCCATGTTCCTGTTCGCCATGAACAAGGACAAGTATGAAAGTCTGCCGGATGATCTGAAGAAAGTGATCGACAACAACTCCGGCCTTGCCCTGGCGAAACAGATCGGCAAGGCGTGGGACGAGGCGGATCAGCCGGGCCGGGAGGCCGCCCGCAAGCGGGGTAACCAGTTCAATACCATTGAGGGAGCTGAGCTGGAGAAGTGGAAGGTTGCGACCCAGCCGGTGGTCGACAACTGGATCAAGGCGATGGATGAGAAGGGTCTGGATGGTCGCGCGATGTACGACGATGCCAGGGCACTGGTCGCCAAGTACAGCCAATAAATGCAATTCTATTCATGAGTGAGACTGGTTCAAAAAAGATGAACCCGCCCGGCCGGATCGGCCGGGCGATTTACCTGGCGTGCGATCTGTTCGCCACCGGGGGCGGGTTGGTACTGCTGTCGCTGGCCCTTATGACCGTGGCCAGCGTGGCCGGGCGAGCGCTTTTCAGCGCGCCCGTTCCCGGTGACTTCGAGTTGGTGGAGATCGGCTGTGCCATCGCGGTATTCGCCTTTCTGCCGTACTGTCAGCTACATCACGGCAACGTGGTGGTGGACTTTTTTACCCTGCGGATCAGCCGCCGCATGCGCAACCGGATGGACGCCGTTGGCGGCCTGGTTTTTGGACTGATATCGGCCCTGCTGACCTGGCGCCTGGTTCTTGGCGGTTACGATATGTACCGCTACGGTGAGCAGACCATGATCCTGGGTCTTTCACGCTGGTGGGGATTTATCCCCATGGTGGCCTCGCTGGCCCTGCTGACCCTGGTCTGCCTCTACACCTGCCAGCGTCAATGGAGTAACCGAGAGTTATGAGTGGTATCGAAATCGGCGCCCTGATGTTCGTCGTTCTGCTGGTGCTGATTGCCTTGCGGCTCTCCATCGGCGTGGCGATGCTGCTGGTCGGTATGGCGGGCTACATCATGCTCTCCGGCTGGTCACCCCTGATCAACTATCTCAAAACCGCCCCTTACTGGCGTTTCACCACCTACGACCTGTCGGTGGTGCCGCTGTTTCTGCTGATGGGGCAGTTCGCCACCCGGGCCGGCCTCAGCCGGGCCCTGTTTCATACCGCCAGCGTCTGGCTGGGGCACCGGCGGGGTGGCATCGCCATGGCGGCGATCGGTGGTTGCGCCGGCTTCGGTGCTATATGCGGCTCTTCCCTGGCTACTGCCGCCACCATCGGCCAGGTGGCATTGCCGGAGTTGAAGCGGCATGGCTACTCCGGCAGCCTGGCCACCGGGGCCCTGGCGGCCGGCGGCACCCTGGGTATCCTGATCCCACCTTCTGTAATCCTGGTGATCTACGCGGTACTGACCGAGGGCAATATCGCCACCATGTTCCAGGCCGCCTTCATACCCGGATTCCTGGCTGCATTCGGTTACCTGGTAGCGATCAGCGTCTACGTGCGTATGAAGCCAGACTCGGGGCCGGCCGGAGATCCCAGCAGCTGGCGTGAGAAGATCTCCAGCCTGGGCGATATCTGGGCGGTTGCCACCATCTTCCTGGTGGTGATCGGCGGTATCTATGCCGGTGTGTTTACGCCTACAGAAGGGGCGGCGGTGGGTGCGGTGGCCACCGGCCTGCTGGCCCTCGTGCACGGCCACCTGAACTGGCAGGGACTGCGCGAGTGCCTGCTGGGCACCGCCAGTGCCACGGCCATGATCTTCCTGATCATCTTCGGTGCCGATGTCTTCAATGCCTTCCTGGCCCTGACCCAGATGCCAGCCGAGGCGGCGCGCCTGATTGGTGAGAGCACTCTTTCGCCCTACCTGGTACTGGTGGTGATGCTGTTGCTGTACCTGATCTTCGGCTGCGTCATGGATTCCCTGTCCATGATCCTGCTCACGGTGCCGATCTTCTGGCCCATCCTGATGGGCCTCGATTTCGCCATGGACCCGGAGGAGCTCAAGGTCTGGTTCGGTATTATCGCGCTGATCGTGGTGGAGGTGGGACTGATCACGCCCCCGGTGGGCATGAACGTATTCATCATCAACAAGATGGCGGACAACGTGCCGATGATCGAGAGCTTCAAGGGGGTGATGCCGTTTCTCATCTCCGACATCCTGCGGGTGGTGATACTGATCCTCTTTCCCTCCATTACCCTGCTGTTGCCGCGGCTGCTGAACTGACCGGGCGGGCTCACGTCCGCCCGGTGGGTGACGGGTCAGTCGTCCCAGCGACCGAATCCGGGGATGATCACGTCATGCTCGTCGTAGAGCCCCTGGCGGGCGCCCTGGTGGCAGCGGTTGCATTGACTGAGTGATTTGACCTCCGGGTTGTTCTGCACCTGGTCTGCTCCCAGTTCCTCGTGCTCGTGGCGGAAGTAGTGCATCTCGGTAATACGCAGGGGGTAGGGCTTGCCCTTCTGGGCCGCCATGAATTTATTGGGAAGCCCGTAGTTGACCCTTCCTGCCGCGTTATTGAGCAGGAAGTTGCGTATTGTATTGGCATCATCCTGCAGCAGCTCGGCATTTTCACCAAAGTGGTCGTTCAGACTGCCCATGATCTGCTCCCAGGACTGGGCGGCAAGCAGCCCCGGCTGGTAGGCGAGATGGCAGCTACCGCACTCCTCCTGGTAGAGATCGGTGGTGACCCGGTCTATCCCCGGTGTCGTTTGTGAAAACCAGGATTGGAGAATGCCCTCTTTTCCGTCACTCATGGCCATGCCGCTAACGCCGGCGAGCAGGGTGGCGCCAACGAGTAGCGCACGGGTTTGGTTTTTTTTCATGGTTTGAACCTTTAATTACCCGGGACTACCGGGAGTGTTGAAGAAAGATGAGCAGATCGCCCCGCTCCTGCCAGCTGCATTCGCGGCCCAGCGTCCACTTGCAGTTTCGCAGCAGCCACTTGCGAATCTTCTTTTGATCGGTCAGACGCTCCGGGTTGACCGCTGGCGACATGGGTGCGATGGCTTTCCCGGTCCGCAGGTGGGTGCCACCATCCCCCGGGGACGCGCCGTGGCAGTCGGTGCAGCTCCGGCTTTGGGGCGCTTCCGTGCTGGGGTACGTGGCGTACCAGATCGCCTTGCCCGCCTCCGCGCTGAAGGGGCCAGCGCCCTGCTCACGGTACTGCTGCAGCAGCTGGTCGCTGGCTTCCGAAGCCTGTGCCGAGGACAACGTCATCAGCAGTGTCATCAATGTGAGTGAACGGTATCTCATGCTCTCTGCTCCCTGATCTATTCGCCAGCCTGTGGCGCCTTGCGCCCGGTGAACATCGCCCGTACCAGGTTTTCCCTATGCTGCAGCGTGGCCAGTAGCACACCCACCAGGTGAAGGATGATCAGCAGCAGGGTGAAGTTGGCGAAAAACTCGTGCACCTCTTCGGCCGCCTTGCCCACTGCCAGTGGTAACGTGGCCATCAGGCCCGCCAGTGGTCCGGAGGCCTGTTCCGCACCGTAGGTGGCCACACCGCTGATCACCGTCAGGACCAGGGAGAGCAGCAGGGCGATAACCATGGCCCCGCCGGCCGGGTTGTGTCCCAGGTAGCGCCTGGCGCGAAAGCCGATAATCTGTTTCAGGTAATCGACGACCTGTGCCGGTGAGCGCACAAAGTCATGGAAGCGGGCGTGGGGTGTACCGACGAAACCCCACAACAGACGGAACAGAACCAGTCCGCCGACGACGTAGCCGGCGTAGGTGTGCGGGGTCATGAAATCATCTTCGGTCAGGTAGGCGACCAGGAAGCTGGTGGCCAGGCTCCAGTGGAACACCCTTACCGGCATGTCCCAGATCTTTATCTCGCGGTTGGTCATTGCAGT
>JAPHTA010000399.1 GCA_026196475.1 Sedimenticola sp. | reverse complement strand
GTGGTGGTGGGAGGTATCATCCTGGGGCTGATCCTGCCCAGCCTTCGGGTACGCCGGCGCAAGAGCTCCTGGGGCTCCCTGTAATTGGCTATAGCCTGATCAACCCCAACACGCGAAGAGGCCGCTTGCGGCCTCTTCGCGGTTTCAATCGGAAGTTGCGATCAGCGTTTCAGCTGGGAGAGATCCCTGACCGCGCCCCGGGCCGCGCTGGTGGTCAGTGCGGCATACGCCTGCAGCGCCTGGGAGACCACCCGTTCACGCCCCTGGGGACGCCACGCCAGGTCACCCCTCGCCTCCATCGCCGAACGGCGTTCGGAAAGCGCCTCCTCGGCTACCGCCAGGTTGATAGTGCGCCCCGGTATATCGATCTCGATCCGGTCTCCCTCTTCAACCAGGCCTATAGTGCCCCCTTCCGCCGCCTCCGGCGAACAGTGGCCGATGGAGAGTCCCGAGGTACCGCCGGAGAAGCGGCCGTCGGTGATCAGGGCACAGGCCTTGCCCAGTCCCTTGGACTTCAGGTAGCTGGTGGGGTAGAGCATCTCCTGCATGCCAGGCCCGCCCTTGGGTCCCTCGTAGCGGATCAGCACCACGTCCCCGGCCTGAACCCGGTCCCCCAGGATCGCCTCCACCGCCGCCTCCTGGCTCTCGAAGATGCGCGCCGGGCCGGCGAACTTCAGGATCGACTCGTCCACGCCGGCGGTCTTGACGATACACCCGGCCTCCGCCAGGTTGCCGTAGAGCACCGCCAGTCCGCCATCCTGGCTGTAGGCGTGCTCGATATCCCGGATACAGCCTCCGCTGCGGTCCAGGTCCAGGTCCGGCCAGCGGGTCGACTGGCTGAAGGCGGTCTGGGTCGGAATGCCGGCGGGTCCTGCCAGGTAGCGGCTGCGGGCGGTCTCATCGCTGCTGCGGCCGATATCCCACTTTTCGATCGCCTGGCCCAGGGTGCCACTGTGCACGCTGCCGGCATCCGCATGCACCAACCCGCCCTTCTCCAGTTCACCCAGAATGCTGATCACGCCACCGGCACGATGCACATCCTCCATGTGGTACTGCTGGGTGGAGGGGGCCACCTTGCTCAGGTGCGGCACCTTGCGCGAGAGGCGGTCGATGTCTTTCATGGTGAAGTCCACCTCGGCCTCGTGGGCCGCCGCCAGCAGGTGCAGCACCGTGTTGGTGGAGCCGCCCATGGCGATATCCAGGCACATGGCGTTCTCGAACGCCTCGAAACTGGCGATCGAACGCGGCAGCACGGACGCATCATCCTGCTCGTAGTAACGGCGGGCAATATCCACTACCAGTCGACCGGCCTCAAGAAACAGCTCGCGACGGTCGGCGTGGGTCGCCAGTAGCGAACCATTTCCAGGCAGACTCAGACCCAGCGCCTCGGTCAGGCAGTTCATGGAGTTGGCGGTGAACATGCCGGAGCAGGAGCCGCAGGTGGGACAGGCCGAGCGCTCGATGGCAGCCACGTCCTCGTCCGACTCCTTGTCATCCACCGCCATCACCATGGCGTCCACCAGGTCCAGCTTCAGATCCTTGCCGTGCAGCCGGGTCTTGCCCGACTCCATGGGGCCACCGGAGACAAACACCACCGGGATATTCAGGCGCAGGGCCGCCATCAGCATTCCCGGGGTGATCTTGTCGCAGTTGGAGATGCAGACCATGGCATCGGCACAGTGGGCGTTGACCATGTACTCCACCGAGTCGGCGATGATATCGCGCGAGGGCAGGGAGTAGAGCATGCCACCATGACCCATGGCGATGCCGTCATCCACCGCGATGGTGTTGAACTCCTTGGCCACACCGCCGGCCTTTTCAATCTCGCGCGCCACCAGCTGCCCCATATCCTTGAGGTGCACGTGGCCCGGTACGAACTGGGTGAACGAGTTGACCACGGCGATGATCGGCTTGTCGAAATCCCCGTCTTTCATGCCAGTGGCGCGCCACAGGGCGCGGGCGCCGGCCATGTTACGGCCATGGGTGGTGGTACGGGAACGGTATTCGGGCATGATCCTCTCCAGCTGCGTTTCGGTGGTGAACTATGGGGCGATTATCCATCATTTACAATTTGCCGGCACCCCCGTGGCCGGCGACCGTGTCACGGCCGGCATTAGATCCGGTAGATCACCCCGGCGTGATCACCGGAGAGCAGCAGCGAGCCGTCGGGCATCAGGAGCAGGCACAGTATAAGTCGCAAATTGGAATTCCGGTTCTGCAATAACTAAACAGCATAGTCCATTCCCTTTTGAGGCAAAATTTAGGACTATAATCCAAACGACTCACACAGCGGCCTCACGACCATGACCAGCAAAAGCGAACGCACCCAGCAGCGCATCATCGATGCCGCCAACCAACTCTTCTACCGCAAGGGCTACAACCGCACCTCCTTCACCGACGTGGTGGACGAGGCGGAGGTCCCCCGGGGCAATATCTACTACTATTTCAAGACCAAGGAGGAGATGCTGCGGGCGGTCATCCGGCATCGCATGGAGACCACCACCACCATGCTCGGGGAGTGGGAGAAGAGTATCAGGACGCCCCTCGACCGGCTGGAGCGCTTCGTGCAGATCATGTACGACAGCACCCCGGCGCTGCTGCGCTCGGGGTGCCCCATGGGCTCGCTCAACGTGGAGCTGGCCAAGGACCAGCCGGAACTGAAGACCGAGGCGAAGCAGCTGTTCGACCTGTTCCAGCAGTGGCTGGCCCGGCAGTTCGCCGAGATGGGCTACCCGGAGGAGGCGCGGGAGCTCTCCCTGGAGCTGCTGGCCCGGGGCCAGGGCATCATCGTCATCGCCCAGGTCTACCAGGACCCGGGATTTCTGGAGCGGGGCACCAAGGAGATCAACCGCTGGCTGGAGAATCTCGACCGCTACGCCTGACCCGACCCGGCGAAACGTTTCCCTGACATCCGACCGAACAGAACTGAAGAGGCACCATGTCCACACCCGCCCTGATCCCGATGATCGAACAGCTCATCAGCGCACCCTCGGTGAGCAGCATCAGCCCGAACTGGGACCAGAGCAACGAGCAGGTGATCGGTCACCTGGCGGACTGGTGCCGCAGTGCCGGATTCCGGGTCGAGGTCCTGCCGATCCCGGGCCACGCCAACAAGTTCAACCTGGTGGCTACCGCCGGCAGCGGCCCCGGCGGGCTGGTACTCTCCGGCCACACCGACACCGTCCCCTACGACCAGGGGCGCTGGCAGAGCGACCCCTTCAAGCTGACCGAGCGGGACAACCGGCTCTACGGCCTCGGAACCTCCGATATGAAGGCGTTCTTCGCCCTGGTCCTGGAGGCGGTACGCCAGCTTGACCTGAAACAGCTGAAAAAGCCGCTGATACTGCTCGCCACCGCCGACGAGGAGAGCAACATGTGCGGCGCCCAGTCGCTGCTCGACAGCAACCGGCGCCTGGGCCGCTACGCGGTGATCGGCGAGCCCACCGGGCTGAAGCCGGTTCGCATGCACAAGGGGATCGTCATGCACGTGATCCGCCTGCATGGTCGATCGGGGCACTCCAGCAACCCGGCCCTGGGGGTCAGCGCGCTGGAGGGGATGTACCGGGTAATCGGCAATATCCTGGAGTGGCGCAGCGAGCTGCAGGCGAAGCATCGCAACCCGCTGTTCGAGGTGGAGGTGCCGACCCTCAACCTGGGCCATATCCACGGCGGCGACAACCCGAACCGGATCTGCGCCGACTGCGAGCTGCAGATCGACCTGCGCCCGCTGCCGGGGATGGACCTGGCCGGCCTGCACGACGAACTCTCACAACGACTTGAGAGCCTGGTTGCCGGCAGCGGCCTGAGCCTGGAGCTGCTCTCGCCCTTTTCAGGGGTTCCGCCCCTGGAGACCCCGGCCGACTCGGAGATCGTCACCACCGCCGAGCGGCTCACCGGCCACAGCGCCTCCGCGGTGGCCTTCGGTACCGAGGGGCCCTACCTGCAGCAACTGGGGATGGATACCCTGATCCTGGGACCGGGGGATATCGACCAGGCGCACCAGCCGAACGAATACCTGGGGCTGGAACGGATCGAGCCGATGGTGCGGCTGCTGCAGTCGCTGATCCGGCACTTCTGCCTCTAGATTCAGCGCTGGACCCTGGTGGGTATATCGACCGACGCCTGGCGCAGATCATCGAGCCGGAGACGGACACCCGGTTGCAGCCGGTGGCGCTGGAACCAGCCCCGGTTCATCTCCAGGGCGTAGCGGGTGGCGGGTGGCGAGTGGTGCAGCGTGCGGCCCCCGTCCGGCTCCATCTGCAGAACCGCGGTCAGCACCCCCCGCTGATCGAAGAAACCCACATCCAGCGGAATCCGGGTGTTGAGCATCCACAGACTCACCTCCTGGGGGCCGGGAAAGATCATCAGCAGCCCCTCGTCCTGGCCCAGCCAGCGACGGTGCATCAGGCCGCGCTGCCTCTGCTCCTCGCTCTCCGCCAGCAGGACAATGGCCTGGGCATCCCCAACCTGGATCAGGGCCAGTCGTGCCCCCTGGCAGCCCCACAGCGAGAGGGCGACAAGGGACAGTAGCAGCAGCCGTCTCCAGGCTGCTCCTGCTGTTTCGATCCGGTTGTTGGCAAAGCGGTTCCGGTTCATGCCCGACACGCCCCTCTTGCGCTCACTGTTGACTCGATGCCAGCGCATTTTACCTCGCTGCCGCCGCCGGGTGCAGACCCCGGATCATTCAACGCTGCCCGACCACCTCCCGCGCCACCCGATGCAGGGACTCCACCGCCGGCGCGATCAGCGGATTGCCCGGAACGGCGGGATAAACCAGGTAGGCGGGCAACCGGAAGGTCGGCGCACTCTTCACCGCGAACAGCCGGCCACTCCCGATCAATCCGGATACCAGGCGCCGTGGGAAATAGCCACTGCCGCCGCCGGTCAGGATCAGCTGCAGCCCCAGCCAGCTGATGCCCACCGTGATACGGGGCGTACTCAGGGCCGGCAGGCTGCCGCTCAGCCGGGACAGAAACTCCGGCCCCCAGTCCACATGCACGTACCCTTCACTCTCCGGCCCGGCCCGTTCCGTGGCGCTGCTGGTGACCAGCACCAGCTCCTCCTCCAGGAACCGCTCCACTTCAAGGGCCGGCCGATTCTGCGGGGTGTACATGACCGCGATATCCAGGCCGCCATCCACCAGCGCCTGCATCAACCCCTCTTCGAATCCGATCTGGGAGCGGATCTGGATTTCCGGGCGCTGATCACGCATCTGCCGCAGCCAGGCCAGCATCAGTCCGTCCCACAGGCCGAATCGCCCGCCAATGGCCAGGGAGCCACTGAAGCTGCGCGCCACCCCGACCTCGTGCCGGGCCTGCTCCAGGGTCTGTACCATGTTCGCCGCGTAGCGAAGAAAGCGCCGCCCGGCCGGAGTCAAAGTGGCGCCGGAGCGGTTGCGCACGAACAGCGGCCGGCCCAGGTAATCCTCCAGGGCACGCATCCGGCGACTGACCGCCGCCTGGGTGAGATGCAAAGCCTTTGCGGCGGCCACGAAACTGCCACTGTCGGCAATCTTGAGAAAGGTTCGTGCCAGTTCTATATCCACACTGCCCCCTTATTTAATATTACATATATGCATATTATCCATGATTATTAATCGTTTGTGGAATATTACTTCATCACCTAGTGTTATCCATGTGGCAGCCTCGCCGATCCTGGCGGGGTTTTCCGTAAACCGCACCAGGGAGCGTCCCGACCATGTCCTGCACGGTACAACTGTTGAAGTGGGATCACGCCCGTTTCAGGACCCTGCTCAAGTACCTGCAGAGCGTGACAAGGGACCCGGATCCGGGCTCCCGGGATGCCACCGAACTGCTAGAGCTTTACACCCTGCTGAAACCCGCTGTACAGGGACGTCACCAGGCGCAGGAGGCGGCACTCTGGCAACAGCTGCGGGAACAGGGGAAGCTCGATACCGGGCAACTGCAACAGCTGTCGCAAATGCAGGTCCGGCTGCAGCGATCGGGCCGGGATCTGGAACGAACGATCCGTGCCAGCAGCGGGACGGGCGCAATCACGGAGCTGGAGTGCCTGGCCCGGCCTTTCATCAACAGCTTCGTTGCACTGATGGAGATGGAAGAGCAGCTGTTTCCCCTGCTGGAAAATCCGCCTTCCACCCACCACCACCGCCCGGCCCGCCATGGTATAGACTTGAAGTACCGGGCCAGGCCACAGGAGTGAATCACCATGTATCACCGACCACCGCCGCTCACTGACAACGCCACCCCGCCACTGGAGGCCCGCCTTCTGGCCCTGTTCAGGGGGCTCGACGGATTCGGTCTCATCCTCTACTACTGGGCCCTGCTCGGCTCGCTGATCGGCGCCATCGCCCTGGTTGCCATCGGCTTCTCCACCTGGAGCTGGTGGTGCGTCCTGCTGGGCCTGCTGTCGATCCGCTGTTACGCCTATGTGGGACGCATCGGCCAGTCGCTGCTGGACCGGATCACCCCCTACGACGGCTGAACCCGACGCCAGGTGCAGCCGGACCGCACAATCCCCTGATTTATTGGGCGAAACGCTCGAAATCTCCCCCCCGTGGGTTTACATTATGCGGCACGGGGTCAATCCCGACCCCGGGCAGTGATGCCGGCTCATAAGACGGGAAGCGCGCGTGGCAACAACCAAGAACAAGAAAACCGACCTTTTTGTCGACTGGTTCAGAAACACCTCACCCTACATTCACGCCCATCGTGGCAGGACTGTGGTGATACTGTTTGGCGGTGAAGCGGTGGCCGAAGAACGCTTTGCCGACCTGGTGCACGACATCGCCCTGCTGCACGGACTCGGCATTAAGCTGGTACTGGTGCACGGCGCCCGGCCGCAGATCGAGGAGCGGCTCGGCCTGCACCAGGCGGAGATGCAGTACATCAACGGCCTGCGGGTAACCGACGAGATGGCCCTGGCCTGCGTCAAGGATGCCACCGGCGCGGTGCGGGTTGAGGTGGAGGCGCTACTCTCCATGGGACTCGCCAATTCTCCCATGGCCGGCGCCAATATCCGGGTGGTCTCGGGGAATTTCGTCACCGCCCAGCCGATCGGCATCCACGGCGGCATCGACTACGGTCACACTGGCAAGGTGCGGCGTATCGACGGCGTCGCCATCCAACGGGTGGTGGATGCCGGGGCGATCGCACTGGTGCCGTCGCTCGGCTACTCCCCCACCGGCGAGGTGTTCAACCTGGGTGCCGCCGATGTGGCCAGCTCGGTAGCCATCGCCCTGGGTGCGGACAAGCTGATCATGCTGGTCGAAGGCAAGGGAATTAGCGACAGTCGCGGTCGCCTGTTGACCAACGTTATCCCGCGTGACGTGGAGGCCATGCTGCAGCGGCGCAAGCGCCTGCCGGAAGAGCTGGTGCAACAACTCAAACACGCAGTCAGGGCCTGCCGCAGTGGCGTCAAGCGAACCCACCTGATCGGCCGCCAGATGGACGGCGCCCTGCTGCGGGAGCTGTTCACCCGGGACGGGGTGGGCACCCTGCTGACAGCGGAGCCCTACGAGGAGATACGGAATGCCGGCATCGACGATATCGGCGGCATCCTGGAACTCCTTGGGCCGCTGGAGCAGAGCGGCGTCCTGGTACGCCGTTCGCGGGAACTGCTGGAGACCGAAATCGACCGCTTTACCGTGGTGGAGCTGGACGGCACCATTATCGGCTGCGCCTCCCTGCATCCCTACCCGGAGGAGCAGATCGCCGAACTGGCGGGGGTGGCGGTGCACCCGGATTACCGCAACAGCGGCCGGGGAGACGCCCTGCTGGCACACATGGAACAACGTGCCCGGGAACAGGGAATCAGGCAGCTCTTCGTGCTCACGACACAGACCGCCCACTGGTTCAGGGAGCGTGGCTTCAATCCCGGGCAGGTCAAGGCGCTGCCGATGGCCCGACGCGAGATGTACAACTACCAGCGCAACTCCAAAGTGTTCATCAAAGAGCTGTAACCCGTGGCCCACGGATCCCGTACCGCCGTACTGACCGCCATCGTCTCCAACAGCATCGTCACCGTGATCAAGTTTCTCGCCGCCCTGGCCAGCGGTTCGGCGGCAATGATGAACGAGGCCGTGCACTCGCTGATGGATACCCTGAACCAGGGTTTCCTGCTGCTCGGCCTGCGCGAAGGCCATCGTCCGGCAGACCAGCTCTACGCCTTCGGGCATGGACAGAAGAAGTACCTGTGGAACCTGTGGAGCGCGATCGGGCTCTTCTCCATCGGATCCGGACTGGGCCTGTCCCACGCCTGGCACTCCTGGCACGACCTGGGACATGAAAGCGGTCCCGTGACGGCAACCCTGTTCGGCACCGAGGTGGATACACTCTGGATAAACCTTGCGGTGCTGGCCATCGCCTTCCTGCTTGAAGGTTACTCCTTCCTGGTGGCGCTGAAGGCGTTTCTGCTGAAGATGCATGCGGCCAACCACAGGAACCCGTTCAGCTTCCTCCTCAAGGCGGACGACCCGACCCTGGTGGCGGTGGTGCTGGAGGACTCGGTGGCGATGCTGGGCCTGCTGTTCGCCGCCCTCGGCGTCGGCCTGACCGCCATCACCGGCAACGGTGTCTGGGACGTGGCCTTCTCCGCCCTGATCGCCATCATGCTGGGCATGATCGCCTTCTACCTGGGCTACACCAATATGCGCTTTCTCTCCGACATGCGCGACAGCGAGGCGGAGGCCGCCTTTCTCGCCGTCGCCGAGGCGCACCAGCAGGTGGAACGCTGCCACGACCTGCGCTCGATCATCATCGATGAAAATCACACCATCCTGGTGGCCGAGGTGGAGTTGCGAGAGGAGGCCGTGGTGCCTGGCCTGCACGAACGGATCCAGACGGAACGCGACCGGATCCTGCAGAGCCTGCCTGCAAAACGCCGCGATGAGACCCGGCTGCACTGTTACGCGGCGGCCAGGGCGGCGGTCACGGTAACGCTCAAGCGCACCGAGGAGATCGTCGACGAACTGGAGGCCGCCACCCGCGCAAGACTTCCCCGGGTCAGGCACATCACCCTGGAGGCAGAGGGTATCAGCGCACCGAAAGACCTGGAACAGGCAATCCAGGAGAGTACGTAGGGGCACCTTCTTCCTGAAACAGGTGCATCGGCAGCAGCTATAGTAGGGATAAGCACCCGCTATCAGCGCCCCGAAGCCGGAGATATCCATGCCGTCACTCCCCACCCTGTTCGTCTCCCACGGCGCGCCCGACTTCATTCTCCACGACCATCCGGCAATCCAGGCCCTGCAACAGATAGGTCAACAGTATGCGTCACCCGCGACCATTGTGATTGTCTCGGCGCACTGGATTCGTGACCCGATAGGGGTTACCAGTGGCGCCAGCCACACCACAATCCACGACTTTTACGGTTTTGACGAGGCACTCTACCGGCTCGAATACCCGGCCAGGGGCAACCCTGAACTGGCAACCGCGCTGGTGACGCAACTGGCGGAAGCCGGCCTGAAGGCCCAGTGCATACCCGACAGGGGCCTGGACCATGGCGCCTGGGTACCGCTGATGCTGGCCTATCCGGAAGCCGACATTCCGGTTATCCAGGTCTCGCTGCCCTCCGACGACCTGCAGCAGTGTGCGCGCCTGGGTAAGGCACTGGCCTCCTTCAGGGAACAGGACATCCTGGTGATCGGCTCCGGTGGTTCGGTACACAATCTGCGCGCCATGAACCGGGAGCAGCATACCGGGGAGTGGGCACGGGATTTTGAGGCATGGCTAAAGCAAGCGGTGGAGAGCGGGGATGGGTCAGCACTGGAAAATCCGCACCAGGCGACCGCGTTGTTTCCACGGACCCACCCCAGTGTGGAGCACTATTCCCCTCTACTGGTAGCCCGGGCCGCCGCCGGCAACGGCGCCATGGGACTGCGCATTCACAGCAGCTTCACCTACGGCAATATCGGTATGGCGATGTACGAATTCGACTGATCGAGGCAACCGCTCGGACGGAGGAGCAGCTAGGGCCTGAAAGCCCACTCTTCCGCCTGCAACGCTCTGCCTCCGGAACAAGCAGTCAGCAACACAACTTGAAATTACCTACTCACCACACAATTCTCATTTCTAAAAGGCGCGCACCCTCGGCAGTTTCCAGATGATCCAGCGACTGACAACAGAACACCGACTACGCAACCTGTTGCACACCCTGCTGCTGATAGGCGGCATGGCGTTGCTGCTTGCACTCACCAGCGAACTGCTGTTCGGTGACGGGGTATGGCCCTGGGTGTTTGCCGGCGTCGCCCTGGCCATGATCTCCCTGCCGGACATCTCCCCACACTGGATTCTCCGACTCTACCGGGCACGTCGCCTCTCGCCAGGAGAAGCACCGCAACTATTACTACTGATAGATGAACTGAGTCAGCGAAGCGGCCTGGAGCACCCTCCAGTGCTGTACTGGATCCCCAGCAGTACAATCAATGCCTTTGCTGTCGGTAGCCGCCGTAACGCCGCCATCGCCATGACCGATGGCCTGTTACGCCTGCTGCAACCCAGGGAGCTGAGCGGTGTCCTGGCCCACGAACTGAGCCATATCACCAGCAACGACATGCGCCTGATGGGCCTGGCCGACGTGGTCAGCAGGCTGACTCACTTCATGTCACTTTTCGGCATGGTTCTGATCCTGGTCTCCCTGCCACTGATGCTGCTGGGCCTGGCGCCGGCGCCCCTGACCGGCCTGCTCCTGCTGATTGCGGCGCCGACACTGAGCGCCCTGTTGCAGTTGGGGCTCTCCCGGGTACGTGAGTTCGATGCCGACCTGAGGGCGGCCCATCTGACCGGTGACCCGGCGGGACTCGCCTCCGCCCTGGGCAAGATCGAACAGCAGAACATCAGTCTCTGGCAGCGTATCCTGATTCCCGGTTACCGGGATCCGGAGCCTTCCGTTCTGCGCACCCACCCCGACACCAGTGAACGTATCCAGCGACTGCTGAAACTGGCCGCTCAGCAACACGCAACCACCGGCCCGGCCGGGATACACCACCCTCCGTTGGTGCTTCCCGGACACCTGCGGCCAACACATCCACCGCGACACCGGCTGTTTTTCCGTCTCTGGCACTGACCCATCGCGAAACATTCGCCGGTTTTCAGGCTGGTTTCAGCTAGCTCCCGGTAGCCTCTGTCTCAACCCGAACATTTTCAAGAAGAGACAGGTTGCCCATGACCACCGGAACCCTCGCCCTGATCATCGCCACACTGCTGATCACCCAGGCTGCCGCCCTGCTGCTGACCGGTTACTATCGCCGCTGGCAGAAGCACAAGGCTGAACCGGGACAGGTCGCTCCTCCTCTGACCGCGCCCCCTTCATCCCGCGCTGAGTTATTGCGTCCCGGAGGAGAACAGACCTGGAGCGGCTTCCGGGAGTTCGAGGTGCAGCGGCGGGTCTACGAAGATGGAGACCGGCAGATCTGCTCATTCTACCTGGCACCCGTGGATGGCCGGCCGCTGCCACCGTTTCAGCCAGGTCAGTTTCTCACTTTTCGTCTGTCTGTGGAGGGTCCCGGCGGCGGCCAAACCCTCACCCGCTGCTACTCGCTCTCGGATCGGCCTCGAAGCGACTGTTACCGCGTCAGCATAAAACGGGTGCCGGGCTCCACGGGCGCTGAAGGGCTGCCACCAGGCCGCAGTTCGAACTATTTTCACGATCACGTGGAACCCGGCAGTCGACTGCAGGTAAAAGCGCCGGCCGGACAGTTTCACCTGGACCAGGAGAGTGACCGACCACTGGTCCTGGTTGGCGGTGGCATCGGCATCACGCCGATGCTGAGCATGCTCGAGCATCTTCTCGAAACCGGCAGCCGGAGAGAGACCTGGCTCTTCTACGGGGTACGCAACGGTGTCGAGATGGTGATGCAGCCACGCCTGCAACAGCTGGCTGAACAGCACCCCTATTTCCACCTGTACAGCTGCTTCAGCCAGCCGCTGGAGAGCGACCGGCCCGGTATCGATTACCAGCATCGGGGGCGGGTGGATATCGACCTGTTGCGCAACACGCTGCCAATGGCTGGCTACCAGTTCTACCTCTGCGGGCCGCAGCCGATGATGCAGAGCCTGGTACCCGACCTGGAAGCACTGGGCATCCATCCGGCCGACATCCACTACGAGGCGTTCGGCCCCGCTTCCATTCCAGGAAAAAAGCCCCATGCGCCGGCGCAGCAGGCTGATAGCGACATCGCCTTCGAGGTCCGGTTCAGCAAGAGCGGCCGGCGGGTTACCTGGCAGCCGGGCGCTGGCTCCCTCCTGGAGCTGGCGGAAGCGGAAGGGATTGAAGTGGATTCCGGCTGTCGAGCCGGCAGTTGCGGCGTCTGCCAGACCCGGCTGGAGTCCGGCGAGGTCGGGTACGACACCCCGCCCGATGCCGATATCGAGTCCGGTCACTGCCTGCTCTGCAAGTCAAAACCGAAAGGCGACCTGGTTCTGCAACTCTAGGAGTCCACCATGGACAGATCACTGATACGTAAAGAGGTGCTCCCCTTCGTTCTGATGTTCGGCTCGCTGATCGCGGCCACTCTGATCAGCGACGCCCTGCTGCACCAGCTCGACCTGGTCTGGATCGGGCGCTGGCTGGGCATTCCCGGCACCCTGCTGATTCTGACCTCGTTTCTCTACTCGATGCGCAAAAGGAAAAAGATCTCCTTCGGCAAACCGAAATCTCTGCTCCGCCTGCACGAGACCCTGACCTGGCTCGGCGCCCTGATGATCCTGGTGCATGCCGGAATCCACGTCTACGCCATCCTGCCCTGGCTGGCGCTGGCGGCGATGCTGGTCAACGTGTTCAGTGGCATGACCGGAAAGATCCTGCTGGACCGATCCAAGCGTTTCCTGGCGGCCAAGCGGGAGTCATACAGCGGCAAGGGACTCTCACAAGAGGAGATCGAGAAGCGACTGTTCTGGGATGCCACCACCTACGACCTGATGAAGAAGTGGCGCAGCGTCCACCTTCCGATCACCCTGGCGTTCGCCGTTCTGGCGCACCTTGTTCTCGGCCTCGACGACCATCTCGGGCAACGCGGCGCCGGACTCGCCGTCCTCGGTCCACTGCTCGCCTTCCTGCTGAGCGAGCGCGAGGCCCGTCAGCAGCAGGGACAGCAGGATGACCAGCAATACCCCGACGGCCGCCGAGATCTCGTCGGCCCGCGAGTCCGAG
>JAPHTA010000380.1 GCA_026196475.1 Sedimenticola sp. | reverse complement strand
GCGAGTATTTTCATAGGGCGTGATTGTATCCCAGGCGACGCTGAATGGGAGCATGCGGCGAAAGCTTTTGTGACCGTTTCTGGCTACACTAAACGGTAGGCCCAGCTGAACGGGCCAACAGAAGGGGGTAAAGCATGTACTTCGGCAAAAAATACCAGAACAACCCGCAGGCCGAGCAGGCCGCCGACGACCGGCGCGCCATGCGCCGACGCCACCTGATCTTCTACCTGCGGGTGTGGGATGTGAATAGCGGCCAGATGCTGGGCCACATTGTCGATCTGAATACCGAGGGTCTGATGCTGATCAGCGAACAGCCGATCGAGGTGGGCAAGATCTTCGAACTGGAGATGCGCTGGCAGAACTCGGAGGGCGAAGCGGAGCAGATCCGTTTCGATGCCCAGAGCCGCTGGAGCAACAACGACGTCAACGACGACTTCTACGATACCGGCTTCCAGCTGATCGCCCCCTCGGAGACGGTGCTGGCGCCGATCCAGACCGTGATCAGGCAGTACGGCTTCACCGACGACTGATCACACCTTCTCCTCCTGAGCCGCCGCAACCGGCTGGCTGAAGAAACTGACCACGTCGGCCAGGTCCCGGGTTCGGGCCATGGCCGGCATGCTCTCCAGGAAGACGTGGCCGTAGCCCCGCTTCAGCAGGCGCGGATCGCAGATCACCAGCACCCCTCGATCCTGCTCATCCCGGATCAGGCGGCCGGCACCCTGCTTCAGGGCGATCGCCGCCTGGGGTACCTGGAACTCCATGAACGGGTTTCCGCCCTGCTTCTTCAGGGCATCGATGCGGGCCTGCAGCACCGGGTCCCCGGGGGAGGCGAAAGGCAGCTTGTCGATGATCACGCAGGAGAGCGCCTCGCCACGCACATCAACCCCTTCCCAGAAACTGGCGGTACCCAGCAGTACCGCGTTACCCAGCTTGCGAAAGCGGGCCAGCAGCTCGCCCTTCGGCATGCTGCCCTGGACCAGTAGCGGGTAGTCCAGTCGCTCCTCCAGCGCCTCGGCCGCCTCGCGCAGGGCACGGTGGCTGGTGAAGAGCAGGAAGGCCCGCCCCCGGCTCGCCTCGATCACCGGCACCGCCACCTCCAGCACCGCCTGGTTGTAGCCACGCTCGCGCGGCTGCGGCATGCCCCGGGGAACAAACCAGAGCGCCTGGTGGGCGTAGTCGAAGGGGCTTTCCCAGAGTGCGCTGCGGGCCTCCTGCAGCCCCAGTTGACGCTGGAAATGTTCGAAGCTGTCGCCCACCGCCAGGGTGGCGGAGGTGAATATCCAGCTGCCGGGATGCTGGGTCATGCGGGCCTGAAACAGGCCGGATATATCCAGCGGGGTGCGGTTCAGGCGGAAACTCTGGCGATAGGTCTCGAACCAGCGGATATAGTCTGCATTGGAGCTCTCGTCGTCACCCAGGTCGGCCAGGGTGCGGGCAATCGACTGGCAGCGGGAGAGGCAGCTCTCCAGCCCCTTGCCGCGCGCCGATACCGCCTTCAAAAGCTCCTCCATCTCCTGCAACTGCTGCTCCATACGCTCCAGGGCAGCGAGGATACGGCTGTCCGTTGCGATCTCCGACCAGGGCCCGCGTCGCAGGTCGATGCCGAACAGCAGGCGCAGGTCCCGAACCTGCTTGGCCAGCACCGCTGATGCCTCGGGTATCGCCTTTATATCGCCAGCCTCGCGCCGGTACTCGGTATCGATATCCCGGCACAGATCGAGCAGCTGGCGCCCGCTGACCCCGCTGCCGAAGAAGCTGCCGGCGACCTCCGGCAGCTGGTGCGCCTCGTCCACCACGAAGCAGTCGGCCCCCGGCAGCAGCTCGCCGAAGCCCTCCTCCTTGAGTGCGAAGTCGGCGCACAGCAGGTGGTGGTTGATCACCACCAGGTCCGCCTCCTGGGCCCGGCGCCGCGCCTCCACCAGGTGACAGCTGCTGTAGGACTCGCACTCCTGGCCGAGACAGTTCTCGGTGGTTGAAGTGACCAGGGGCCAGATCCGTGCATCCTCCGGGATCTCGCTCAGCTCCGCCACGTCACCGCTGCGGGTGCGCCCGGACCAGCGCTTCACCTGCATCAACTGGTCCACCGTTTCGCGGCCGCTCAGACGACCCTCCAGCAGGGTCATCTCCATGCGGTGAATGCACAGGTAGTTGGCGCGCCCCTTGAGCAGGGCCACGTCGGCGGGGACCGCCAGCGCCTCCCGTATCCGGGGCAGGTCGCGATGGAACAGCTGGTCCTGCAGGTTCTTGGTGCCGGTGGAGATCACCACCTTCTGGCCGGAGACAAGGGCCGGAACCAGGTAGGCGAAAGTCTTGCCGGTGCCGGTGCCTGCCTCGCTGATCAGCACCTCGCCGGCATGCATGGCATCCAGAACCGCCTGCGCCATCTCCTCCTGCTGCGGACGATAGCTGAAGCCCTCGACGCAGGTGGAGAGCAGACCCTCCGGTCCGAGTATTTCAGAGATTTCCGACATCGGGGAATCCAGGGCCGCCGTCGATGGAGAACCGCATAGTGTTAACAGGCCCTAGCCCCGGTCCTCGCTTGCCAGCCCCTCGTCACGACACCAGGCGAGGCGGCCGATGATCTTGAAACGGGCCACCGAGAGGGCACCACGCTTGGCCCGGTTGCTGCTGGACTGTTCAATGAATTCGAGCAGTTCTTCCCTGTCTGCCTCGTAGATCTCGTAAGGTTCATACTCCTCGTCCATGAGTACCAGCACCACGCTGTCCCAGGGCTGGTCGGTCTTGATCTGGCCGATGCGCTGGCCGGTCTTGCTCTCGTCAAAAATGGTGCGACTCTTGATCTGGATACGCCGGCCTTCACGGGCCGGATCAATGGCGTCGTGCCCGCCCACCGTCGCCTCCACCGGCTGCAGGCGCAGCAGCCGGATCGCATCATGCATTGCGATCTCGTTACTGATTCCGGGCAGGGGCTTGCCCATGGCACGCCGGTAGTCGGCAGCGAGCTGCCGGGCCTGACCAATCAGTTTGTCAGCGGCATACAGGCTCATGCCGATAAATCCCTCCGGATTTCAATAGCTTTTCGCTGGATTGTATCCTAAACCGCTGTCCGCTGCCGCATCCCTGGAAACACCGGGATGATAGCGCGGCTTACCGCACCAGGCGCGCCTTGCGTTCCGCCACCCGTGCCCCCGCCTCGTCCCCGGAGGCCCGTTTCGAGTCGGCAATCAGGCGCCAGTTCTCCCGCTTCAGCCCCCTGTCCCCGCCGGCCAGGGCGAGCGACTTCTCGGCCAGGCCGGTGGCCTGGCTGTAGCGCCCCTGCTGAAAACGGAGAGTCGCCAGGCGATGCCACAGGTGAGCGTTACGCGGTTCGATGCGCAGCGCCCGCTCAAGGGTTCCGACTGCACCGGCCAGGTCGCGGTTCCGCTCCTGTGCCTCGGCGCTGCGCAGCAGGGACTGCACCGCGCTGCTGTGCAGCGGGGTCAGGGGTACCGCGCTGGCCGGCTCGTAG
>JAPHTA010000178.1 GCA_026196475.1 Sedimenticola sp. | reverse complement strand
GAGTGTCTCACTGGGGTCTCTCACATACCTGGAGACCAGGTTGGCGACTTTTTGCTGATACTTGAGCACCAGCAGATCAAAAGCCCGCTTGTCTCCACGCTGCACACGCTCGACCAGTTCCTGGTCAATCTGCCTTTCACCCATCAGGCAGAGACCTCTATGGATGACCGGCGCTGTATCTTGCTCACTGTGATTGACAACATGCTGTGTGATTAGTTCTGAATATCTGGTTCTCGAAACCGGCCAATTAGGATAGGATTCCCCGGAACAGAGGATGATCGATACTATTCCTCCTGATCCGGATGGATTATGACCCCAACGCTGGATACGGGTAAACCCCATGCACCGTAAAACACCCAAACAGTTTGATGTCCTGATCATTGGTAGTGGCGCCGCCGGCCTGAGCCTGGCGCTCCATTTACCGCAATCGGTGCAGATTGCGGTGATCGCCAAGCGCGCGTTGAACGAGGGCAACACCTTCTACGCCCAGGGCGGCATCTCGGCGGTGATGGACGTGGAGGATTCCGTGGAGTCCCACGTGGCGGACACCCTGGATGCCGGGGCCGGCCTGTGCGACGAGGAGACCGTCCGGCTGGTTGTGGAAAAAGGCCCCGAAAATATCCAGTGGCTACTGGATGAAGGGGTCGATTTCACCCGGGAAAGCCCCTCCGCCAGCGGCTACCACCTGACCCGGGAGGGCGGACACTCCCATCGCCGGGTGATTCATGCCGCTGACGCGACCGGCCAGGTGGTTGAGAGCCGCCTGGAGAGCCAGGTCAGGGAGAGGAAGAACATCACCCTGTTCGAACACCATAATGCCATCGATCTGATCATGGGCGGGAAGCAGGGTATTCCGGAAAATCCCTGTCTCGGCGCCTATATTCTGGACAGGCGGGCAGGCCAGGTCAGGACCTTTGTAGCCAGATTCACGGTACTGGCTACCGGCGGAGCCAGCAAGGTCTACCTCTATACCAGCAATCCGGACGTGTCGACCGGGGACGGTATCGCCATGGCCTGGCGCGCAGGTTGCCGGGTAGCCAACATGGAGTTCATCCAGTTCCACCCCACCTGCCTGTACCACCCTCATGCCAAGTCATTCCTGATTACCGAGGCCCTGCGTGGAGAGGGGGGACGCCTGTTGCTGCCGGATGGCACCCGGTTCATGCCCCAGTTCGACAAGCGCGCTGAACTGGCGCCGCGGGATATCGTGGCACGGGCGATCGATCACGAAATGAAACGGATCGGTGCCGACTGCGTCTACCTGGATATCAGCCACAAGCCGGCAGATTTTATCCGCGGGCACTTCCCCAACATCCATGCCAAGTGCCTGGAGTTCGGAATTGATATCACCCGGGATCCGATCCCGGTGGTCCCGGCCGCCCACTATACCTGTGGCGGCGTGATCACTGATTTAAAGGCAAAGACCGACGTCCCCAACCTGTTCGCCATCGGGGAGACCTCTTATACCGGCCTGCACGGGGCCAACCGGATGGCCAGCAACTCGTTGCTGGAGTGCCTGGTCTATGCTCAGCAGGCAGCCCTGGAGATCGAGCACCAGCTACCCGCCTCCGCTCCCCTGCCGGTGGTTTCACCCTGGGATGAGAGTCGGGTTACCGATTCAGACGAAGAGGTGGTGGTGGCTCACAACTGGAATGAGTTGCGCCACTTCATGTGGGACTACGTGGGCATTGTGCGAAGCAACAAACGGCTGGAACGAGCCAAGCGCCGGATCAACCTGTTGCGGCATGAAATCAAGGAGTACTACAGCAATTTCCGGGTCACCAATGACCTGTTGGAGCTGAGAAACCTGGTCGAGGTGGCCTACCTGATCATCAATTCGGCGCAGCACCGGAAGGAGAGTCGGGGTCTCCACTTCAACATTGACTTCCCGAATCGGGATGATCGATTCCAGCGTGCGCCTACCGTCATGATCCCTGACAATTACCAGCCACTCGACCTGTCCGGGTAAGCCCGTGTCTCAGTCTTATCCTGAGACGCCGATGCACATCCACGTCACAGTTGTCCGGCAGAACAAGAAAATAGCGACTGCCCAGACGTCCTCTTGTAAAACGAAGAATGGTCAACCGGTGGCTGACGAAGGCATCCCGCAGGCACATGCTCTCCGCCTGCGTTGCCGGATGTTGTCGAATATTCCAGCTGCCGTCAGGCAGCCAATGGATGGCCACCCTCCTTTGCCGACCCAGGTGCCGGGAGTAAAGCACTGCCCAGCTAAACAGGACGGCAACCAAAAGCAGCACCCGGTGAAGCGTGCCAGGAGTGAAGGTGACGCAAAAAAACCCCAGCAGGGAATGCAGCAAGTGCAGGTAGGTCGCCAGAATTGAGGAACGGCCCAGGGTAATCCGGATCGCCTCGGGGTATCCACGATTCATAACACATCCTGTGATAATGAACGCAGCCTGTTGGTATAGTCAGGCCTGGTTGTTCTGCATCAGCCCCACCAACCGCCTCATAGCCGGGTCTGAAGGCACCACGTTACCCATTACCCAATCCAGTATCAACTGGTCCTCCAGGTCCAGCATGCGAACAAACAGTTCCTGGTCCTCCCTGGACAGATCACTGAAGTGCCGATCCAGGAAACCGATAAGGATGTAGTCCAGCTCGAGCATACCCCGCCGGCATTGCCAGCGGAGTTTGCCAGGAGATGGAAGTTCGGATTCCTGCACCTAGACCGAATGCCTCAGCATCAGGTCCTTGATCTTGCCTATCGCCTTGGTCGGATTGAGCGATTTCGGACAGTACTCGACGCAGTTCATGATGGTGTGGCAGCGGAACAGCTTGTACGGGCCCTCCAGGGCATCCAACCGCTCTTCAGTTGCCTGGTCACGGCTGTCTGCAAGGAAACGCCACGCCTGAAGCAGGGCCTGCGGACCGTGGAACTTGTCTGGATTCCACCAGAAAGAGGGGCAGGAGGTGGAGCAGCAACCGCACATGATGCACTCGTAGAGTCCGTCCAGCTTGTCCCGCTCCTCCGGCGACTGCAGTATCTCCTGCTCCGGCAGCGGGTCCTTGTGGATCAGGTACGGCTGGACAGCGCGATACTGCTGGTAGAACTGGGACATGTCCACCACCAGGTCCCGGACAACCGGGCGCCCGGGAAGCGGTCGTACATTGACCGGCTCCTTGAGATCACCCACCGGCGTAATGCAACCCAGGATGTTGCTGCCATTGACATTGACCGCATCCGAGCCACAAACACCCTCTCCACAGGAGTGGCGGAAGGAGAAGGACTCGTCCTGGCGCTTGATCTCCATCAGGGCATCGCGCAGCATCATGCCCCGGGTGACCTCGACGTCGTACTCCTGCATTTTCGGAGCAGTGTCGACATCGGGGTTAAAACGGTAAACAAGGAATTTCATTCAACAACCCTCAGTAGACACGTGGCTTCGGCGGGAAGGTTTCGACGGTCAGCG
>JAPHTA010000363.1 GCA_026196475.1 Sedimenticola sp. | reverse complement strand
CCGATGTCCACCAGGCAGACCCCCAGCTCCTTCTCGTCATCGCTCAACACCGAGTAGCTGGAGCTGAGCTGCTCCAGAATCAGGTCGTCCACCTCCAGGCCGCAGCGCCTCACGCACTTGACGATGTTCTGCGCTGCACTCACCGCCCCTGTCACCATGTGCACCCTTGCTTCCAGGCGCACGCCGGACATTCCGACCGGTTCCCGGATACCCTCCTGTTCGTCGATAATGAACTCCTGGGGCAGGATATGCAGGATCTTCTGGTCGGCCGGGATCGCCACCGCGCGAGCCGCGTCGATCACCCGCTCCACATCACCATGGGTCACCTCCCGGTCCTTGATCGCCACGATGCCGTGGGAGTTGAGGCTGCGGATGTGATTACCCGCAATGCCGGCGTGCACCGAGTGTATTTCGCAACCAGCCATCAGCTCCGCCTCTTCCAGGGCGCGCTGGATCGACTGCACCGTGGACTCGATGTTGACTACCACCCCTTTCTTGAGCCCACGCGACGGGTGGGAACCGATTCCAATGATCTCGATCTCTTTATCCGGCTTGATCTCGCCGACGATGGCGACCACTTTCGAGGTACCGATATCGAGCCCGACAATCAGATTTTTTTCTGTCTTTTTGGTCATTCAACCCTTTCCTTTGAAACAGGTCCGTTAGCTAACCCATGGTGGGCGGTACCGACGCTGCTCATACTCAACTCGCCTCTTCCCAGAGCACCGCAACACCGTTCGCATAACGCATATCCACCCGCTTCACTTTTTTGCTATCCACACGCACCAGGCGTGGGTAGAGCCTGACGAAACGATCTATGCGCAACGCGGTGTCGGCCTGGCCAAGCTTCAGTTCCGTGCCGTCGGCAAAAGCGACACTCCAGGCTCCACGGTGGTCCATCTGCAACCACCGGATATGCAGATCCAGCTTCGCCAGTCGCTCACTCAGCTCCCGGTAACGCTGTACCACGTCAATCGCCCGCTCACGGGGACCCTGCAGACGTGGAAGCTCCTGGCTGACAGGGGCACCCTGCGGCGAAAAGATATCCCCCCGTCCATTCACCAGCTCGTCCTTTCCCCAGTACGCCAGGGGTTGCTGTTCCACCACCCACATACTCAGGGTACCGGGCCAGATCCGTCTTACCGTTGCCTGGTCCACCCAGGCCAGTTTCAGGGCCGCGGCCCTGACCTGCTCCAGGTCCACGGTAAAAAAGTTTCCGCTGATAGCGCCGCTCACCGCCTGTTCCAGGTCGCGCCGGTCCAACTGCCTGAACTCGCCATCGATTCGCACGATCGTCAATGGCAGGATGGCGGGATCCTGCAGCTTGTAGATGCCCCATCCACTGCCTCCGGCAAGCAGCAGAAGCAGCACCGTACTCAGCAGCCAGCGGCCCCAGCACCGCCATTCGAATTGACGCCCGCCGTCAACCTGGCGCCGGCTCTTGCCGCGACTGCCGTTCACCGGTCAGTCTCCAGGCTGGCCGCAAGAATGCGCCAGACCAGCTCGTCAAAATCCATGCCCTCCGCCCTGGCCGCCATCGGCACCAGGCTGTGGCTCGTCATGCCCGGAACGGTATTGACCTCCAGCAGGTAGGGGTTGCCATCTGCATCAAGCATCATGTCGACCCGACCCCAGCCACTGGCGCCGACAGCCCGGAACGCACGTCCTGCCAACTCTTTCAACTCTGTCTCGCGGGTCGCGTCCAGACCGCAGGGGCAGTGATACCCGGTGCTGTCGGCCTGGTACTTGGCCTCGTAATCGTAAAATGTGTGCGGTGTCTCGATGCGGATCAGCGGCAACACCCGGTCATCCACGATCGAGGCGGTGTACTCCGGACCCTCGATCCAGTGCTCGGCCATCACCTCCACGTCGTAACGTGTCGCCTGCTGCCAGGCAGCCTGTAACTGGTCCGGACTCTCCACCTTTGCCATACCGATACTGGAGCCTTCATGTGAGGGCTTGATCATCAGTGGAAAACCAAGTGCACCCGCCTGTTCCAGGTCCTCCTCCCGCTCCAGCATCACGAAGGGGGCGGTGGGCAGACTGAGTCCCTGCCATAAAAGCTTGCAGCGGAACTTGTCCATGCCAAGGGCCGATCCCGCCACGCCGCTACCGGTATAGGGCAGACCGATGGTCTCCAGGGCGCCCTGGATCACTCCGTCCTCACCGCCCCGCCCATGCAGCATGATGAAAACACGCTCATAGCGCTCCTGTTGCAACAGGGAGAGGACATCCCGGCCCGCATCCACCCCGTGGGCATCCACGCCCCGCCGCACCAGGGCTTCAAGCACCGCTCGCCCGCCCTGCAGCGAGACTTCCCGCTCCGCCGAGAGGCCACCCATCAGTACCGCAACCTTGCCAAAATCGGATGCCAACAGGGTCATGCCTCACCTCCATTCTCGCCGACAACATGAACCTCTCTGTGCAGGACCACTCCGCTGGTTCGCTTCACCTCGGAGCGCACCAGCTCAATCAGCTGTTCGATATCCCGTGCCGTCGCCGTTCCGGTATTGATAATGAAATTGGCGTGTTTTTCCGATACCTGCGCACCGCCAATCTTTCGTCCCTTCAGACCGGCCGCCTCGATCAGCCGCGCCGCGTGATCTCCCTGCGGATTCCTGAACACCGATCCACAGCTCGGCTGACCAATCGGCTGGGTCTGGTTGCGCCGATCCAGCAGCGAACGGATACGCTGCTGGCTCTCGCTCACGTCGCCTGGCTCCAGTATCAGGGTGGCAGCAAGAAACCACTCCCCGGCAGGCCCCTCGACCTGCCGGTAACCCACCTTGAAGGCATCCGGCGAACGCCGGCTCACCCGCCCGCTGCGGTCGATCGTCTCGACCTCCAGGACCAGCGGCCAGGTTTCCCCACCAAAGGCCCCGGCATTCATCGCCAGTGCGCCACCGAAGGTGCCCGGAATTCCGGTCATGAACTCCACACCCACCAGCCCCTCGCGGGCGGCAAAGCGGGCCAGGCGGGCACAGGTCACTCCGGCCTCCACGCGCAGTTTCGAATCCCCCAACCGGGCGATCTCCTGGAGCGCGCCCTGGGTCGCGATGACAGTGCCTTGGAAACCACCGTCACGCACCAGCAGGTTGCTGCCCAGGCCGAGCCAGAGCAGCGGCTCGTCCCCGGACAGGGTGGCCAGAAACTGCACCAGGTCCGCACAGTCCGCCGGTCGGTAGAAGCGACGCGCCGGACCACCCACCCGCCAACTGGTGTAGCGTGCCAGGGGCTCATCCATGCGCAGTTCCCCGCGCAGGTGATGCTGTTTACTCATGGCCATCATCGACATGCTTGCCTCGTCCCGGCTCTCTTGCTGCCGGTTTTAAAGAAGTGTCGCCGTTCTTACTGTCGCCGGCGTGAGCCAACTGGCGCACCCGCAACCGACCCCACAATGACTCGCCACATCCCATATGCAGACGCCGCCCCGGTTGTTGACTGATCATGTCCCCCCCTGTTGCAGTGCCTGCCGTAGCGAGGCCGCGACCTGGCCAATATCCCCGGCACCCAGTGTCAGCACGATATCCCCGTCCATCAGCATGCCACCGAGCAGCTGCGGAAGTTCGGTAATGGGATCGATAAACACCGGATCCACCTGCCCCCGGGTACGAATGGCACGATTCAGGGAACGGCTGTCGGCACCGGGAATCGGGCTCTCTCCGGCGGCGTAGACCTCCCCCAGTACCAGCACGTCGGCTCGCGACAGCACCTGGACAAAGTCATCGAACTGCTCCTGGGTGCGGGTGTAGCGGTGAGGCTGGAACACCAGCACCAGGCGACGGCCCGGCCAGCCGTCGTGCACCGCATCGATGGTTGCCGCAACCTCTCGTGGGTGGTGTCCGTAATCATCCACCAGCATCACCTCGCGGCCGTCCGGCAGCCGGCAGTCAGTGGCATTGAAGCGCCTGCCGATACCCTCGAAACGGAGCAGGGCACGACGAATGTCATCTACCTCAACGCCAAGCTCACGGGCTACCGCGACCGCCGCCAGCGCGTTGAGTACGTTGTGCCGCCCAGGCATGTTGAGGGTGACATCGAACGCCGGCTCGCCAACGCTGTTGACCCTGAAATGAGTCTGCAGACCGGTCTGGCGTATATCGCTGACACGCAGATCCGCGTCACTCGATTCGCCGTAGGTGATCACCGGCCGGGTCACCTGCGGCAGCAGATTGCGAACCTCGTCATCATCAATGCAGAGGATCGCCAGACCGTAAAACGGCAGGTGGTGCAGGAACTCGATAAAGGTCTGGCGCAAGCGGTTGAAAT
>JAPHTA010000102.1 GCA_026196475.1 Sedimenticola sp. | reverse complement strand
TCAACTCCAGATCGAGGCCGCTGGCCGGTGTGGCGGTCTGCTCCACCAGGGGCAGGGCCTGTTCGGGCGTTGGCATTTTTTCCAGCAGGTCCAGGCTGCGGACAATCCTTGCCGGGACCTTCTTCAGGGTGTCCAGCGTGGCGGGTGCTTCATCGTCATCGTAGAAGAGGCCCGTAACCCCGGGCATCACCTGCACATACACCGTGGCACCCCCTTTCTCCAGACGCGACAGCAGCTTATCCAGTTGCCAGCGGTTCCCCCCCTTCTCCGCCTGGTAGAGAATGATCGGCGCATTGGTGGCATCCACGATGGGCTCGTAAACCGGCTCCAGGCCCAAGGCCGGCACCGTGGCGTAGAGTTCGGGCGAGAACAGGATGGCGCCCGACAGGTAACTGGCGGTCACGCCGCTGTTCTGCCGCGTCTGCTGCCAGTGCTGAATGCCGCGCAGGGCCGGAATAGCTGCGTAGCCACGACCTATGACGGTGATCGTCTTGCCGGTTTTTGCGTGCGCCGCCTCGATCAGGGCCGACACGTACTTGCCATCCATGGCCCGCATGGTCTGAGGTCCCTTGATCAGGAACAGACTCTCCGCCAAGTCCACCAGCCAGACCTCCACACCCATCCCGGAGAGCTTCTCTGCCGTCTCCAGCATGCGCGTCGGCTCACCCATCCCCGGCATCGGCCAGATGACCAGGTGAGTGCCCTCGGCCGGATAGCGGACGACGGTGAGGTCCTGGTCATCGACCGGAACCAGCAGCTCAGCGGGCGATTCCTGTGCGAATACGCAGAAGGAGACGAAGAAGGCGAACAGGAGTGTTATTAACTGCATTGGGTACTGCCCGGTTAAATGACGTGGGTCGATTATAGACAGTTGTACCCGCCCCAAACCATTACCATTTACCCGAATAGGGTCAACGGCGAAGCCCGGGCACGAGTTCTGAAACTTGGCCCGAAGGTTCCGCAACCCGTGTTCCGCGTGGGCACTGAAAAACGTGCCCACCCTACCTGGTCTGCGATGAGTTTTCATCTTGTCAACCGCGGGCAGAAAGCAGCACAGGCCGTGACCAATGCCCCGAGTACCAGTACTCCGTCAATCCAGACCCCGAGCCGGACGGCTCCGAATACCCCGTAGAACAGGCCCGCCAGGGAGAGCACCAGGCACCAGGATCTCGAATTCAACCCGCCCAATACCAGCGTGAAACCGATTACGATCGAGAGCGTCGGGCACGGGACAAGCCCGGTGGGGGCGGCGTACAGGTACTCCAAAAAGGTGGCGTTATCGAGAAAATGGGGGTACAGCCAGCCAAACCCGATCAGCAGGACCCCTGGAACCGTTAGCCATGGCGGCCCCACTTTTACCGCGTCGCCCGTCAATCGCGCGGCAATAATGAGCAGAACCATAGCGGTCAGCCCAAAAGCAGTTCCGTTGAATGGATTGGCGTGGACCCACGCCAGTATGCTGACCGAGAGAAGCGGCAACGCCAAAAGCACGCCAACGATACGCCCGCCCGGACGCATGCCGGAGAGGAGCCCGAGCAGAAGGGCCGCAAAGTAGCCGTGCCACAGGATGGAAAGCCATCGCCAGTCATTGGCTATCGCTCCCAGGCCCGCCAGTATTTCTTCAGATGATGGCATCGCTCATTCTGTTCCGTTGATTCCGGGATACGCGTGGGCACTTAAAAACGTGCCTACCGTACCTGGTTCATGTACTCAGGGGCATGGGGAAATCCTCCCGTAGGGTGGGCACGTAGTTCGTGCCCACACGGCCAACAAACCCACACCGCGCCTCACTCCCCGTACTCACCCTTCTCTACCGAAACCCCGCCAGCACACCACTCCTCCGGATAATCACCCCGCCTCCGGTACGAGTGGAAGGTGGACCAGGTCCAATCAACAACCCGCTCCACCAGCCCATGCTTGACCGGATTGAGGTGAACATAATCAACGTGCCGGGCAAGATCCTGTGGATCCCGAATCCGGTGTTCCCAGAAGCGTCTCTGCCAGATCGTCGATTCCCGATGCCGCCTTCTGGAACCCGCTATCCATTCCGGCCGCTTGTATTGAGCCGCACACGCCAGGCTAACGTGACGCTTTATCATGGCCCAGCGTGCCGAGTAATCGGAATCACCCGGAGGGAGTGTCCAGACACAGTGCAAGTGATCAGGCAATAACACCCATGCATCGATGACGAAAGGTCGCTTCACGCGGACGGTTTCTATTTCCCTTCGCAGCTCCCTGCGAAACAGAGGTTCACAAAGAATCGGCTGCCTCCGATAGGTAACAATGGTAAAGAAATAGGTGGCGCCTGCCGTGGTGGCGCGTCGGTACCATGACATCCTTGTCTGGCCTCCTGTTTGTTTCTGAGTTCGCGTGGGTACGCATTGTTTCATGGATATGCGTGAGCACTGAATATTGATTTTAAATCGATAGGCGTGGGCACGAAATACGTGCCCACCCTACCGGGTTCGTGTACTCACGGGGACGGGGAAACACACCCGTCGGGTGGACACACCTTGTTTGTCCACGCGGAATACTGATTGTTTATCGCTACGCGTGGGCACCAAAAACGTGCCCACCCTACCGGGTTCGTGCACTCACGGGAATGGGGGAAACCACCCGTAGGGTGGGCACGCCTTGTGTGCCCACGCGGAACACTACGCAAAAGTCCGGGTGTAATTGCCCGATCTACCGCAACCTGACCGTGACGCCATCCTCCACGTCGTCACCGGGATGATTGACAACACGCTCCCCCGCTTCGACACCGGACAGCACCTGGGCCGTGAGCCCGGTGCGCTGCCCGACCTCCACCTCGCGACGTTGTGCCCGGCCCTCTTCGACGACAAACAGCGCCCAGCCGCTGTTATAGCGGAACAGGCTGCTGGCCGGCACCTGCAGCACATCCTCTTCATGCCAGATGACAAATTGCGCCTCGACCCGGTAGCCGTCACCCAGGGACGTCCACTGCTCCGGCCGGGAGGTGAAATCCGAGATCACCAGAACCCGCTGCTCCTCAACCCCCAGGGCGGACACCTTGGTAAATCCGACTGGCTCCACCGTGCGTACTTTTCCTTCAAGAAGCTGCTCTCCACCCCAGCGGTCGAACAGGACTCTCATCCCCGGCCTGATTTTCACGGCATCGGCGGACAGGACATCGACCTCCACCTCCAGCGCCGAGGGATCGCCCACCTCGAGCAGGGGGTCGCCGGTACGGACCGGGCCCTCACACTCGTGTGCCACCTTGAGGATCTTGCCGGTAATGGGCGAACGGACCGGGACCCGCTCCGCCGGCTGGCGATCCGGGTCGAAGCTGTACTCCAGCACGGTCCGGGCCGCCTCGAGTTCATAGCGGGCGACCTCGACGGAGAAATCGGCCGAGCGTTTGCCGGCGGTGGTGGTTTGGGCCTCGGTCAACGCCCGGTCGAAAACATCCCGGGAGACCATCGCCTTCTCCATCAACGGCCGCAGCCGCTTGAGTTCGGTGGCGGCCAGCTGTTCCGCCGCGGCGGCGGCCCGGGCCTGTTCCGTAGCAGCCTGAAGGGCTGCCTCGGCGGAGGCAACCTGGGCCTGTGCCTGGGCCCGACTGCGCGGGTCGAGGACCTGGGATTCCAGTGGCGAGATGGCGAGCAGCACCTGGTCCTCCTCCACCGAATCCCCGACATCGAGCTGAACCCGGCAGGCCACGCCATCGATCGGGGCCGATATGACGTAACGGTCCAGTACCCGGGTCCGGCCCTCCTCCTCGATCGTCACGGTCAGGGGCGCCCGTTTCACAGCGACCGCCTCGACCAGTACCGGGCGTGGCCAGAAGCCCCAGACCAGCAGGCCAACGACCAGCAGTACCGCGATGACGATTCCCGGATGTTTTCCCAAAGGCTGACCCATGCGTTACTCCTTGGTTTTCAGTACGGCCACCATGTCCAGCTGACCGAGATTGCGCCAGATCATGATAGCGGAAAGCAGGGCGGAGACCAGGACCACCGACGCGGCGAAGGCATAGACATCCCGGCCCAGCACCAGCGGAACGCGGTACAGTTCGGTATCGAATGCGACGGCCATGTACGCGCACAGACCGTAGCCGAGAACAAATCCGACCGGAATCGCGACCAGGGTGAGCAGCGCCAGTTCGCCCAGCAGAATATAGGCGATCTCACCCCGCTCTAAACCCAGCACCCGCAGGCTGGCCAGTTCGCGGTTGCGCTCCGACAGGGCGATACGCATGCTGTTGTAGACCACTCCAAACGCAATGCTGCCGCCAAGCAGGGTGATGATGAAGTTGTAAAACAGGATCATCACGGCAACGTTGTCGTAGAACGCGTCGATCGCCGACTGCTGTTCAACCACCCCGGCGATGCGCGGCATACCCTTGAGCTCACTGTAGATGTGGCCCTGGTACTCTTTATTCACTCTCAAGCGCGCGCTGGTAATGACATCACCCTCTTTCATCAGCCGGTTCAGCGCATCCCGCTGCATGTAGGCATTCATTCCCAGGTCCTGCTTGACGCTGCCGATGACCGGAACCTGCACGACGGAGCGATCGGCCTCCAGGATCTCGACCGTCAGGAGATCGCCCGGCTTTACCCGGAGTTCTTCCGCCAGGTAGTCGGTCAGCAAGATCCCCTG
>JAPHTA010000267.1 GCA_026196475.1 Sedimenticola sp. | reverse complement strand
TCCGCCCTGGAGGTGGTGAAACAGCCCCTGCGCGAGCGCGGGGTCGGGGATGGGGAGGCGGAAGCCCGGGCCACCCGGCTGCTGCAGCGGCTCAATATTCCGCAGCGTCTCTGGTCCCTGGCTCCCGGTACCTTCTCCGGCGGTGAGCAGCAGCGCATCAACATCGCCCGGGGATTCATCGCCGACCATCCACTGCTGCTGCTGGACGAGCCCACCGCCTCCCTCGACCGGGACAACAGCCAGGTGGTGGTGGAGCTGGTGCAGGAGGTGCTGGCGCGGGGTAGCGCGGTGGTGGGTATCTTCCACGATGCCGAAGTCAGGAAGGCGGTGGCGAGCCGGGTTTTCGATATGGAGCAGCCTGGGTTTGCCTCGGCGGCAGGGTGCTAGGATGGAGAGTGGCAAGGTGATATTGACCAACGCAAAGATTGTTCTCGCCGACGAGGTGATCGACGGCAGCCTGGTGGTGGAGGATGGGGTGATCCGCTCGATCGATCCGGGCCGGGTCTCGTTGCCCGCTGCCATCGACTGCCAGGGGGGCTACCTGACCGCCGGCATGATCGAGCTGCACACCGACAACATGGAGAAGCACTTCACCCCCCGTCCCGGGGTGGCCTGGCCCGGTATCCAGGCGTTCAAGGTACATGATGCACAGATGATCAGCGCCGGCATCACCACGGTATTCGACGCGGTCGCCATCGGTGACGTGGTGGAGGGGAGCGAGCGGCTCAACAACCTGCGGCGCATGGTGGCGGCGCTGGGTGAATCGTCGGCGCGCAACCTGACGCGGGCCGATCACCGCCTGCACCTGCGCTGCGAGGTGAGCCACGCCGAGACCCTGGAGATGTTTCTTTCACTCCTGGATGACAGCACGCCACAACTGGTCTCGGTGATGGATCACTCCCCGGGCCAGCGCCAGTTCGCCAGCCTGGATCGCTACCGCCAGTACTACCAGGGCAAGTACAAGCTTTCGGATGCGGAGCTGGAGTCGTTCATCGAACGCCAGAGCGAGGCCAGCCGGCGCTATAGCGGTCCTTATCGCAGGGCCATCTGCGCCCTCTGCAACGAGCGTGAGATCCCCCTCGCCAGCCACGACGACGCGACCCGGGAGCACGTCGACGAGTCGCACGCCCTGAACATGGTGGTGGCGGAGTTTCCCACCACCGCCGAGGCGGCGCAGGCGGCCCACGGCAAGGGGATGTCGGTGATGATGGGGGCGCCCAACATGGTGCGGGGCGGTTCCCACTCCGGCAATATCGCGGCCCACGAACTGGCCGCCCACGGGGTGCTGGATATCCTCTCCAGTGACTACTACCCGGCCAGCCTGCTGGACGCCGCCTTCAAGGTGTCGATGCTGGAGGAGAATGACTATGACCTGCCGGCGGCGGTCTCCCTGGTCACCCGGCGCCCGGCCGACGCGGTGGGTTTGACCGACCGGGGGCGGATCGAGCCCGCTGCCCGGGCCGACCTGGTCTGGAGCAGCCTGGCGGATGACCATATCCATATCGAGCACGTGTGGAAAGATGGCAAGCGGGTCTACTAGGGGAGGGGAGCCCCGGCTGGTCTACCTGATGGGAGCCTCGGGCAGTGGCAAGGACTCGATCATCGGCGGCGTGCGACAACGGTTGCAACAGGACTCCCGGCTGATCATCGCCCATCGCTACATCACCCGCGCCTGGCAGTCCGGGGGCGAAAACCACGTGGAGCTGTCCCGGGACGAGTTCATTCAGCGCCGGGCGCTGGGGCTGTTCGCCCTGCACTGGGAGGCCAACGGGCAGCACTACGGCATCGGCTGCGAGGTGGATGCCTGGCTGCGGGCGGGCCGCTCGGTACTGGTCAACGGCTCCCGGGGCCACCTGGAACAGGCCAGGGCACACTTCAGGGAGCTTCTCATGCCGGTACTGGTGACGGTAGATGAGGCGTTGCTGGAGTCCCGTCTGCGGGCCCGGGGGCGGGAGAGCGAAGTACAGATCGCGGCACGGCTTGAACGGGCCCGGGCGTATGATCGCCAGGTCGTCGGGACGATCTGCAGGCTGCACAATAACGCCGACCTGGCGGATGCGGTTGGACGGCTGATGGATCTGCTGTCCGCCCGGGAAGTGGTGATGACCGATGCCTGAGATCGAGTTCACCGGCACCGGCGCCGCGGCCCAGGTGCCGGTCTGGGGTTGCCGCTGCACCATCTGCCTGCGGGCGGCCAGTATCGCCTCCTACCGGCGCCGGCCCGCTGGCCTGGCCATCACCGGTGAGCAGGGGGTGACCCTGATCGACGCCGGCAGCCACCACCTGGCCGAGCGTTACAGCCCGGAACAGCTGCAGCGGGTGGTTCTGACCCACTTCCACATGGACCACGTCCAGGCCCTGTTCCAGCTGCGCTGGGCCGGTGGCCGGCACAAGATCCCTCTGTTCCGTCCCGACGACCCGGTTGGCTGCGACGATCTCTACAAGCACCCCGGTATCTTTAGCCTGCAGAAGCCGTTCCAGCCTTTTCAGCAGGTGGAGTGGCCCGGACTGCGGCTTACCGCGCTTCCACTGCAACACTCCCGGGTCACCCTGGGCTACCTTCTGCAGACCCCGGGCACGGTTCTCGCCTACCTCTGTGATACCGCCGGCCTGCCCCGGGAGACGGAACGGTTCCTGGCCGAGTCCCCCATCGACTACCTGGTGCTGGATTGCTCGGAGCCCCCGACCCGCAGACCGCCGTCCAACCACAACGACCTGAACCGGGCGCTGGCGATCGTGCGCCGTCTGCGTCCGGAGCAGACCCTGTTGACCCACATCGGCCACCACTTCGACAACTGGCTGCTGGAGCATACCCGGCAACTGCCGGCGGATGTCTCGATCGCCCGGGACGGGATGCGCATCCCCTGTCCCTGACCGGGGCATGAAAAAGCCCCGCCGGGGCGGGGCTGATTGGGATGGCTAGCCTGCCTGGCGCCGGGTGCGTTGCCGGCGACGCCAGCCCATGAGTACCAGTCCGCTACCCAGCAGCAGGGCGCTGGCGGGCTCCGGCACCGGGTTGCTGGCGAAGCTGGAGCGGGAGGATGCGGAGGTGTGGGCGTGTCCCTCGAAGGTGTAGAGACCGATATTCTCGTAGCCGGTCATACCCGTGTTGCCGAGACTCAGGGAGGCGGTGAAACTGAGGGTGCCGTTCTCCTGGTGGTCCAGCGCCAGCGCGGCGGCGTTCAAGCCGTTCCAGATCTCCCGCAGGTCCTCGGCCAGCCGGATGCCGTTGTTGTAGTCGTCCCTGATATAGATGTGTGGACGGCTGAAACCGCTGGCGTCTTTCAGGGCCAAGGCATCGATGCTAAAGGATTGCTGCAGTTCGAAATCGACCGAGAAGGTGAGCGCGTTGGTGGTATAGACCTCGAGACTGCGTACCCAGTGGCTGTTGCCGTTGGCCCAGCTCTCACCGGCGTTGTCCGAGTAGGCGTAGGCGCTGGAACGGGCCAGTTCGCTGCCGTTGCCGTCATCCTGCGTCAGGTAGGCGGAGCCGTGGGTCAGGGGTGACCAGCCGGAGGTGGTGAGCACCGAATCGGACTGGTTCGGGTCCAGCGGGTTGGTGCTGTTGGACTGCATGTCGCTGTCCGCGCCGCCGTTGCGCTGTGACTCGGAGTGGGCGCCATAGTAGATGCTGCTGTTGTTCCAGGCGTAGTCGCTACCTTCCACACCGCCAGTGACGGTGAGCGTGTTCCAGTGGAATGTGAGTTCCGTCTCGGCGATGGCCACGGCCTGGGCGGATTGCAGCGGTAGCAGGCCGCAGGCGGAGATCAGCAGGGTTACAAGAAAGCGGGGGGTGGTTGTTTTCATTCCGGGTACCTCGACTGCTGCAACTGTTCCGGACGTGGGTTATTGTCCTTCCTGCCCAATCCAATGCATGAAATGTACCGGAAACATCAAGTGATTGAGCTGTAAGGTGTTTAATTCTTTAGAAAAACAGTTGGTATTTCAGATCTGTAAAGAAAGGCGACAGATCCTGGTTCCCCGTGCTTTTTGGGATTAGTCACACAGCGACTTGAGGCGATAGAGGGCGTCCAGGGCCTGTTTCGGGGTCAGGTCGTCCGGGTCCATTTGCCGCAGGGCCTCCAGGGCCGGTGAGGGGGCCGGTTCCGGCCGGCTGTCGAACAGGGAGAGCTGGCTGGCGTGCTGGTCGCTGTGGCGCTGGGCCGACAGCTCCAGCTCCCGCAGCCGCTCGGCGGCGCGCCTGATGATCGGGCGCGGTACCCCGGCCAGGGCCGCCACCTGCAGGCCGTAGCTCTGGTTGGCCGGTCCCTCGCAAACCGCGTGCAGAAAGACGATGGAGTCGCCGTGCTCCACCGCGTCCAGGTGCACGTTGGCGATCCCGTCATACTCGTCCGGCAGGGTGGTGAGTTCGAAGTAGTGGGTGGCGAACAGGGTGTAGGCGCGGATCCGGCTGGCCAGCTCCACGGCGCAGGCCCAGGCCAGGGAGAGGCCGTCGAAGGTGCTGGTGCCGCGGCCGATCTCATCCATCAGCACCAGGCTCTGCTCGCTGGCATTGTGCAGGATGTTGGCGGTCTCCTCCATCTCCACCATGAAGGTGGAGCGGCCCCCGGCCAGGTCGTCGGAGGCACCGATGCGGGAGAAGATTCGGTCCACCGGGCCGATGCGGGCGCTCCTGGCGGGGACAAAGCTGCCAGCATGGGCCAGCAGCACGATCAGGGCGGTCTGGCGCATGAAGGTGGATTTGCCGCCCATGTTGGGGCCGGTGATGATCAGGATCCGGCGCTGCTCGTCGAAGCAGACATCGTTGGCCACGAAGGGGGCGTCGCTCACCTGCTCCACCACCGGGTGGCGTCCGGCCTCGATCCGGATGCCCGGTTCGCTCTCCAGCTGTGGCGGGTTGAGCTGCAGGCTCTCCGCCCGCTCCGCGAAGTTGGCCAGCACGTCCAGTGCCGCCAGTGCCGCGGCACTCTGCTGCAGGGGTGCCAGCTGCGCCTGAAGGGTCTCCAGCAACGCCTCGTAGAGCATCTTCTCCCGGGCCAGGGAGCGCTCCCGGGCGGACAGCACCTGGTCCTCGAACTTCTTCAGCTCCGGGGTGATGAAGCGCTCGCTCCCCTTCAGGGTCTGGCGCCGCACGTAGTCGTCCGGAACCTCCTCC
>JAPHTA010000288.1 GCA_026196475.1 Sedimenticola sp. | reverse complement strand
TCACGGTAGAGCTCCAGCTGGTAGTGTGGCGTCAACTCCGGCAGGGTCAGGATGATCTCCTCGATCTGGGTCGGGAAGACGTTGACCCCGCGGATGATCATCATGTCATCGGAACGGCCGGTGATCTTGTCCATGCGCCGCATGCTGCGGGCACTGCCCGGCAGCAGCCGGGTCAGGTCCCGGGTGCGGTAACGGATCATCGGCAGCGCCTCCTTGGTCAGGGAGGTGAACACCAGCTCCCCCGGCTCCCCGTCCGGCAGCACCTCGCCGGTCGCCGGGTCGATGATCTCCGGGTAGAAGAGGTCCTCCCAGATGGTCAGTCCGTCCTTGGTCTCGATGCACTCCTGGGCCACGCCGGGGCCGATCACTTCGGAGAGGCCATAGATATCCACCGCGTCGATACCGGCCCGGGTCTCCATCTCCTCGCGCATGGCATTGGTCCAGGGCTCGGCGCCGAAGATGCCGACTTCCAGGGAGCTTTTGGCCGGATCCATTCCCTGGCGCTCCATCTCGTCGATGATGTTCAGGAAATAGGAAGGGGTGACCATGATTACCCGGGGCTGGAAATCCTTGATCAGTTGCACCTGCTTCTCGGTCTGGCCCCCGGACATCGGGATCACCGTGCAGCCCAGCCGCTCGGCCCCGTAGTGGGCACCCAGGCCACCGGTGAACAGGCCGTAGCCGTAGGAGATGTGGCAGATGTCTCCGGGCCTGCCGCCGCCGGCCCGGATCGAGCGCGCAACCGCGTTGGCCCAGGTTTCGATGTCATTTTTCGTGTAGCCGACCACGGTGGCCTTGCCGGTAGTGCCGCTGGAGGCGTGGATGCGCGCCACCTGTTCGCGGGGCACGGCGAACATGTTGAACGGGTAGTTGTCGCGCAGGTCCTGCTTGTGGGTAAAGGGAAATTTTCCCAGGTCAGCCAGGCTCTGTAGATCATCCGGGTGGACCCCGGCCTGGTCGAAACGTGCCCGGTAGAAGGGGGAGTTCTCATAGGCGTGGCCGAGGGACCATCTCAGCCGTTCCAGCTGCAGTGCCCGTAGCTCCCCGATATCCGCTTTTTCGATCGGCTCCAGTGCCGCCTGTGGTTGGCTCATCAATCTCTCCTCTGTTTTTCGGTTCCCGTGGCGGGACTCTGCAGGCGGAGTGTTGTTATTGTTCCCGCCATTTTTTTGAATCGTGAAGGTCGGAAGCGGTGGTCCGTGGGTGCCATCCGCAGGCTCTTCTCTGATGGTGTTCGGTTATACCCGCTCGATGATCATGGCGATGCCCTGTCCAACGCCGATGCACATGGTGCAGAGGGCGTAGCGACCACCGCTCTGCTGCAGCTGGTAGAGGGCGGTGGTCACCAGCCGCGCACCGCTCATGCCCAGGGGATGACCCAGGGCGATAGCACCGCCGTTCGGGTTGACGTGTTCGGCGTCGTCGTCCACTCCCAGGTCACGCAGTACCGCCAGTCCCTGTGCGGCGAACGCCTCGTTCAGCTCGATCACGTCCATCTGTCCGACGGTCAGCCCGGTCATGTTGAACAGCTTGCGACTGGCCGGGGCCGGGCCGAAGCCCATGATGCGGGGTTCCACACCCACCGCGGTGGCAGCCACCACCCGCGCCTTCGGGGTGAGGCCGAACTGCCGTCCCGCCGCCTCGTCACCGAGCAGCAGGGCGCAGGCGCCGTCATTGACCCCGGAGGCGTTACCGGCGGTGACCGATCCCCCGTCCCGGAACGGGGTGGGCAGGCTGGCCAATTTTTCCAGGCGGGTGTCGGGACGGGGGTGCTCGTCCTGGGAGACCACCAGGTCGTCGCCCCGGCGCTGGGGGATGGTCACCGGCACGATCTCCTGCGCCAGGCGGCCGCTGTTCTGGGCTATTGCCGCACGTTGCTGGCTGCGCAGGGCGAAGGCATCCTGGTCCTGGCGCGACACCTTGAACTGCTCGGCCACGTTCTCCGCCGTCTCCGGCATCGAGTCGATGCCGTACTGCTGCTTCATCAGCCGGTTGACGAAGCGCCAGCCGATGGTGGTGTCGAAAACTTCCGCCTTGCGTGAGAAGGCGCTCTCCGCCTTCGGCATCACGAACGGAGCCCGGGACATGGATTCCACGCCGCCCGCGATCATCAGTGACGCCTCGCCGGTCTTGATGGCGCGGGCGGCCATGCTTACCGCGTCCATGCCGGAGCCGCAGAGACGGTTTACCGTGGTGCCGGGAACCACTTCCGGAAGGCCCGCCAGCAGGGCCGACATGCGGCCCACGTTGCGGTTGTCCTCGCCAGCCTGGTTGGCGCAGCCGTAGATCACGTCATCCACCCGTGACCAGTCCACTTCCGGGTTGCGGGTCATCAGGGTCCGGATCGGGATGGCACCCAGGTCGTCCGCCCGTACTGCCGCCAGGGCGCCGCCAAAGCGGCCGATGGGAGTACGGATGGCGTCGTAGATATAGGCGTCGTTCATGGTTCGAATTCTCTCTTGGGTCGGGTGTTGTGGCGCTGTATCAGTCGTAGAAGCGGTTGCCGCCCTCGACCTTGCGTCTCAGCAGCTGGGATATCCGGTAGCGGTCCAGGCCGTAGGCCTGCAGCAGGTTCTCCAGCACGGTCAGCACCTGGGGCAGGCCGATACGCTCGGCCCAGGCCAGCGGGCCCAGCGGGTAGTTGACCCCGCTCCGCATGGCGGTGTCGGCGCCGGCCACGTCACACACCTGCTGGAACACGGTGTCGGCGGCCTCGTTGGCCAGGGTGCAGACGGTGCGCATCACCACCATGCCAGGGATATCGCCGATCAGGGATACCGGCCTTCCCAGGGCCTGAAACAGGCCGATGGCCTGCTCCAGCGCTGCCGGCGAGCAGTTGTCGCCAGGCGCCAACGCACTGCGCGAGGCGGTGTTGTAGTCCAGGGCCAGGTCGAACAGGATGGTGTCGTTGAGGAAGTCATCGGCGCCCCTGCGTGTGGCACTGCGTCCGTCGGTCAGTGCGAGGCGCGTGTTGCCGATACGGATTTCCCCGTTCCCCTCGGTGCGTTGCACCTTGATGCCAGCCGCCTGCCAGAGGCCGACCAGCGGTTCGGCCACGCCCAGATCGCCGGCAATCTTGATCGATTCCGGTGCGGTTGCCGGTGCCGCGTCCTGCGCCACGGCCTTCTCCGCACCCTCCCGGTAGTCATAGAAACCGCGGCCGCTCTTGCGACCATACAGTCCGCCATCCACCAGTTCCTTCTGGATCAGGGAGGGGAGGAAACGCTGGTCGTAATAGAAGCCGGCATAGACGCCGCTGGTGACGGCGTAGTTCACGTCGTGGCCGATCAGGTCCATCAGCTCGAACGGACCCATGCGGAAGCCGCCGGCTTCGCGTATCAGGGTGTCCAGGGTGGCGACGTCGGCCGCCCCCTCCTCCAGCAGGCGCATACCTTCGGCGTAGAAGGGGCGGGCCACCCGGTTGACGATGAAGCCTGGGGTGGACTTGGCGAACACCGGGTGCTT
>JAPHTA010000017.1 GCA_026196475.1 Sedimenticola sp. | reverse complement strand
TTTTTTTGGGCCTCAGCCCCCGGGTCAATCCAGGAGGATATCCTGGCGATTCAGTTCCACTGTCCGCTCCCCGATACCCTTGACCTGGGCCAGGTCATCCGCTTTCTTGAAGGCACCATGCTGGGTACGGTAGTCGACAATCGCCTGGGCCTTGCTCTCCCCCACGCCCTTGAGCGATGTCGCCAACTGGTCCGCCGAGGCGGTGTTGATATTGACCGGAGCGGCCAGAACCGCCAGGGGGGAAAGCAGCAGAACAGACAGCAACAGTGATTTCAGAACGTTCATCGTGACACTCCTTGTACGAGATGATTAAAGGAATGTGCATCCTAGCCAGCCGTTAGGATTAACGATAGCGACAATCGCAACAAATCGGGTAGGAATTTTCCGACTCGGACCGGCAATCCAGAAAACGTCCTCAGAGCCGCTCACTGACAATATCGTAGAGCCGGTCCAGCGCCCCCCGGTTGGCCTCCACCACCTGCAAGCCCCGCTCCCCGAACCGGGCCCGCAGACTGGCATCGGATAACCACTCGAGGACCACTTCCGCCAGCTCGGAAGAGCGGGCGACCTGTCGCGCCGCCCCCTCCGCTAGGAGCATCCGGCTGGCCATGGCGAAGTTGAACATGTGGGGACCAAACACCACCGGAAGACCCAGGGCCGCGGGCTCCAGCACATTGTGGCCACCGGTGGCCACCAGGCTGCCGCCAACAAACGCCACGTCGGCCGCGGCGAGGAACTGGGGCAACTCCCCCATGGTGTCGCCCAGAAAAACCTGGGTTTCGGGACTGCAGAAGGCCTCTACAGAGCGCCGTTCAACGGAAAACCCTTCCCGCCGGCACAACTGGGCCACCCGGTCGAAACGCTCCGGGTGCCGGGGAACCAGCACCAGCAATGTCTGCGGCAGGTCCCTGAGTATCCTTCTATGGGCCTCCAGTACCTGCTCATCCTCCCCGTCCCGGGTGCTCGCCGCCACCCAGACCGGCCGCCCGGCCCAGCCTCGGCGTAGCGCCTCCGCCTGCTCTTGCAGGCTCGCCGGCAGCCTGACGTCAAACTTGATGCTGCCGGTTACCCGAACCCGGTCCGGCAGGACACCCAACCCCAGGAAGCGCTCCGCATCCGCCGGCGACTGGGCCGCCACCATCGAGATGCTGGCAAAGGTCTGTCGGGAAAACTCCCCCAGTCGCGCGTAGCCTTTGGCGGACTTCTCCGACATCCGGGCATTGGCCAGTATGGCCGGAATTCCCCGCTGCTCACAGAGCGCCAGCAGATTCGGCCACACCTCGGTCTCCATCATCACCAGGAGCCTGGGGTTGATCCTGTCGAGAAAGCGCCGCACGGCAAAAGGCAGATCATAGGGAAAATAGAGATGTATCACCGAATCACCGAACAGCTTTTCAACCCGGTCGGCCCCGGTGGGTGTGGTGGTGGTGATCACAATAGGGAGATCGGGAAAGTGCTTCTGCAGTCGGCGTACCAGGGGTTCCGCTGCCTGGGTCTCACCCACGGAGACGGTGTGCAGCCAGAGACTCTGCTGCAATTCGGGAGTCGGTATCAGCCCGAAACGCTCGGAAACGCGCTCACGGTAGGCAGGGTTCTTCAGACTCCGCAGGTAGAGGCGCAGCAGGGCGAGCGGCAGCCCGAGAAACAGCAATATGATGTATAGCGACCTCATAAGGATAATTGAGGCACACCCTGTCTACCTGTCGATATGAAACGGGAGCGGAGCCTAAACACTTCTATCAGCCTCTGCCTGCTGCTCCAGGTAGACCCAGTCGACAATGCTTTTTTCCGGGATATAGCCCGGCACCAACTGTCCCAGCAGGGTTCTGATCAGATCGACATCGTTCACGTTCAGCGCAATGACCAGGGTGTCCAGCTTCTCCTCCAGGGCTGGCCACGGGAGAAACTCATCCTGCGCCTTCATGATACGGGGATGAGATGTCGCCTCCGGGTTGTCTCCAATCAGAAGCTCTTCATACAGCTTCTCACCCGGCCGGAGACCGGTGATCTCGATCTCGATATCCCCACCCGGGTTAGCCTCATCCAACACGCTCAGACCCGACAGTTCGATCATCCTCCTGGCAAGATCGATGATCTTGACCGGCTTTCCCATATCCAACACGAAAACGTCTCCACCACGGGCCATGGCACCGGCCTGGATTACCAGCTGGGCCGCTTCCGGAATGGTCATGAAATAACGGGTGATGTCCGCATGGGTGACGGTGACCGGCCCGCCATCCCGAATCTGCTGACGGAACCTGGGCACCACTGAGCCGGAGGAGCCCAACACGTTTCCAAACCTGACCATGGAGAAGCGTGTCGAAGTTGACTCCGCCGCTAGCGCCTGTAACACGATCTCCGCCAGACGTTTGCTTGCGCCCATGATGTTCGTGGGGCGTACCGCCTTGTCGGTACTGATCAGTACGAAATCGGATATCCCCTGCTCAATAGCCAGCCGTGCCGTAGTCAAGGTGCCATAGACATTGTTCCTGATGCCTTCGGCGGGATTGTGCTCCACCATCGGTACATGCTTGTAGGCCGCGGCATGGTAGAGCGTCTGTGGTCGCCAGGTGGAGAGGATCTCCCCCATCCGCACCTCGTCCCTGACCGAGGCAAGCAGGGGTATCAAGGTAACTTTAAGATCTGATTGCGTACCCAGCCAGGCTTCCAGCTCGTGCTGCAATCCATAGAGGGCAAACTCGCTCTGCTCCACCAGGAGCAGGGTGGATGGCGCGAGCCTTACGATCTGCCGACAGAGCTCACTGCCAATGGAACCACCGGCCCCGGTAACCAGAACCACCTTTCCCACCACGTTTTTTCGCAACAGGATATGGTTGGGTGCAACTGGCTCACGCCCCAGCAAATCATCGATGTCCAGGTCCCTGATATCGGTGACCGATACCTTGCCCTGGGCCAGATCCCCCAGGCTGGGCAGGGTTCGCACAGCAACCTGGCAACTCAGTATCTGTTCGATAATCTCATTGCGTCGCTTTCGCTGAACGGAAGGCAGTGCCAGGAGGACATCGGTAACACCCCGGGTCTCGATCAGGCTCGGCAGATCATCCATGCCATAAATGGGGAGCCCGTTCAGCACATGGCCATGCAATCGGTCATCATCATCAATGAACCCCAGTACCCGCATATCCAGGCTGTTGCTCATCGCGGAAGCCAGCTGGCGACCGGCATTCCCCGCACCATAGATGAGCGCCTTCGGTAGCGAAGCAAGCCGTAGCTGGCTGCGGTAGAGGCCACCCAGCCAATAGCGCACAAGCGCCCTGGACCCGCCAACCACCAGCAGCAGTAATAATGGTTGAATCAGGCCAACGGTTCTTGGCACCCCTGGAACACCAATGGCGGTAAAAATGGACGAGTACAGCAGGCCGTAGATGGTCACCGCCCTTGTGACAGCCAGCATGGCGGGCCAGCCCGAGTAGCGGAATATTGCCCGGTACAGGCCGGACACCACAAATATGGGCAGGGCCAGGGCAAGTGACGCCAGCACCGCCCACATCGGTTGGCCGGCCAGTGATACAAATTCTCCCAACCGAAGATAATAGGCGATCCACACCGTCAGCACGCAGATCGAGGCGTCCACCAGAAGCGCTACGCCCCTTTTGGCGTACCGCGGCAGGGAAAGCACCGGCATGGCGGTTCGTTTATACAGGGATTCGAACATGGTAGTCAGCCTGATAAATTATTTTGGGTTTCCCATTACTGCTTGGTTCACTATCCCTACTCCCCCTTGAAATGCTGGCAGGGGATGAAACCGCTCACCGTAGGATGTGCACGTTGTATGTGCCCACGCTGCAAATTCACCAAAGGCACATAAACGGCCCGATTCACCCAGTCCCTGGTATCGTTACTTCCGCTTCTGGAACCATGGCCCGCAACCTGTTTCGCAATTCATGCTTTGCCGGACCATCGCCATGAACCAGGTGAATCTCCCGGGGCTTGTGACGAATCCCTCGAACGAAACGAAGCAAGCTGGCCTGGTCAGCATGGGCGGAGTAGCCACCCAGGGTATGCACACCCGAGCGTATGGTAATACGCTTACCATCCAGATCGACATATCCGCCTTTCGGCCCATATTCCTGTATAACCCGACCGGGGGTTCCTGCCGCCTGGTACCCCACGAACAGTACATCATGATACGGATCACCCAGCATCGCCTTCAGGTAGTTCACCACCCTGCCACCGCTGCACATCCCGCCCGCAGCAATCACAACGGCAGGCCGCCCGCCACTGGCAAGGTACGAAACCGTCTGCAGGTGTTCTTCATGGCTATCCACGGTATACAGTTGCTCAAAGGCCAGCGGATGACGTCCGCCCCGAAGACGCTGCTTCGATTCCTTGTCCCAGAGGTGGCGCAGTTTCCGGTAACTGGCCGTGAATTTCGCGGCAAGAGGTGAATCAAGAATTATTTCGAGATCTTTCCAGGCCAAATCGTTCGCGGCCTCACGACTGCCCATTTGGTGGATCAGACCTTCGAGGTCGTACAGCAGCTCTTGGGTGCGTCCAATGGAAAAAGCCGGAACGATCACTGTCCCCCGGTTGGCCAGTGCCTTTTCGACTACCTGTTGAAGCCTTATCTGACGCCGTGATCTGTCTTCATGTAGCCGATCACCGTAGGTACTCTCCAGCACCAGCACATCCGCCCGCCAGGGCGGCCTCGGCGCGGGGAGCAGCGGCGTATGGGGTGCACCAAAATCACCGGAGAACACCACTCGCCAGTCGCGCCTTGATACCGCCTCCACCGACGGCGGCGGCATCCTGACCTCCACATAGGCGGACCCCAGAATATGGCCGGCCGGATGAAGTTTTATGGAAACATCGGAGGCAACCTGGTGCCACGTCTTGAACGGCAGCGGAACAACCTGGGAACGCACCTGCTCCAGAAACCGCTCGACAAGTGATGCGTTGCGAGTGTAACCCACTTTCAATGCATCCTCCAGCACCAGGGGCAGCAGCAGTGCGGAGGCCTCGCTACAGAATATGGGCCCACGAAATCCTGCCGCCAGAAGATAGGGTATGCGGCCAACATGGTCGATATGGACATGGGTCACTACCAGGCCAAGCACTCCGTCCAGCGGGAACTCTATGTCCAGGTCGCGCTCATTTCCTCCCTGCCCTGCAGCCTCGTCACCCTGGAACAGGCCACAGTCGATCAACAGGGATTGTCCTCCGGGTAACTTGAGTTCATGGCAGGATCCTGTAACACCATCGATCGCGCCGTGATGGCGAATTTTAACGCCTGTACTTACAGGCCTATTCGAATCCGTTCTTCTATCCACTTTTTGGTTCATTCCGTTGATTAAAAAACTATGCCACTCTCTTCGCTTCCGCCGCAACCCCATGCATCCTGACCGTTTCACACTGCGTTTGTGAGGCGTGGAAGCGTTGCTATATGCTTGCCTGAGTTACCACCTTGCAGAACACCTCACAGGTTTTCTCTATCTCGCCTCCTGTCAACGTGGGATGAACCAGGAACATCAGGCTGGTTTCACCCAACTCACGGGCTACGGGGAGTCGATCGACCGGCCGCATGCCGCTATTGCCAAATGCCTTCTCCAGGTAGACCTCGGAACACGATCCTGAATAGCAAGGCACTCCAAGTCGACTAATCTCCTGAACCACCCGGTCCCGGCTCCACTCCGGACGAAGAGATTCAGGGCGCAGAAAGAGATAACACTTGTACCAGGCGTGTTCGACATACTCCGGCACATTGGGAACCCGAAGGGCTTTGCACGATTCCGCCACTGAGCGAATCGTTTCTGCATTTCTTCGACGTGCCGCATGCCACTCCGGCATACGTTGCAACTGAATACGCCCGATGGTCGACTGCATCTCTGTCAGCCGCCAGTTGGTTCCAAACGATTCGTGGACCCAGCGAAAACCGGGAGGGTGTTCCTGATCGAATACCAGATCATAGTTCTTACCATGATCCTTGTAAGCCCAAGCCCTTTTCCACAACTTTTCATCGTTTGTAGTGATCATGCCACCTTCGCCACCGGTAGTCATGATCTTGTCCTGGCAAAATGACCATGCAGCAACATCTCCTATTGATCCCACTGGCTGTCCCTTGTACATGGCACCATGTGCCTGGGCACAATCCTCGATGACGTAGAGATCATGTATTCTGGCGAGCTCTACTATCGGGTCCATGTCGCATGGCCAACCGGCAAGGTGTACGCAGATAATTGCCCGGGTTCTATCCGTGACTACCCGGGCTATCGTCTCGGCAGTAATATTCTGGCTGTCAGGATCTATATCGGCAAAAACCGGCGTGGCACCCACACTGACTATACAGGACACGGAGGCGATGAAGGTTCGTGGCGTTACGATTACCTCATCGCCTATTCCAATATCGAGAGATCTGAGGGCCAACTCCAAGGCGACGGTCCCATTGGCCACGGCGATGGCATGCTGGACCTTGCACCAGTTGGCAAATTCCCTTTCAAATAGACTTCCTTCATCGCCGGTCCAGTAGTTGACCTTGTTGGAGAGAAGTACTTTTTGAACAGCATCTGCTTCTTCCTTCGTGTAACAGGGCCAGGGAGCAAACGTTGTATTCAGCACGCGTTTTCTCCAATAGACGACGCGGGGGACCCCGCCACTTTCTTTCCATCTTGTATGTCGCTAATGACTACCGATCCGGCACCCACGATTACGTTTTTTCCAACATGGATATCCTGCTTGATGCAACTTCCGATACCAATCCAGCTATGTTCTTCAATCCCGACGTTACCGGCTATATTTGCGCCGGGGCATACATGAACACATGCGCCAAGTGTGCAATCATGATCTACTGTAGCCCCTGTATTCACAATGCATCCCGGGCCAATAACCGCACCAATGTTCACGCAGGCACCGGCAGCAACGATCGATCCATCTCCGATACTGCTGAATCGGCTAACATTGGCTCGCGGATGAATCAATGTAGCCATGCTTAGCCCTGATTCTGCCACTCTCTGAATCCAGTGGTTCCTGACTTTCCCATCGCCTATACCAACGAACACCTCATCGTCTTCCTTTGCCAGTTCAAATACTGTATCCAGCGATCCTAGAACCGCCCACTGCTCATCAACTGCGGAGGTGCATCGGTTATCATCAAGGAAAACAATACGCTCCCAGTCTCCCATCTCCACGGCACAATCGGCTGCAACCCTGCCGTGGCCACCCGCACCCAGTATAAACAGGGCTTTTTTCATGACCGAAGATCACTCCTTTTGCTGCCGGTGAATTTTTCCATGGTTACATTGCCTTCCTGGTTGATACCTTCTCTCAAGATAACTCGTCTAAGGGTAACAAGAAGTATCTTAATATCGAGAACAAATGACCTGTTGTCTACATACCAGCTATCGAGTTCAAATTTTTTCTCCCAGGTGAGCGCGTTTCTGCCGTTTATCTGCGCCCATCCCGTAATACCGGGCCGCACTTCATGTCGCCGAGCCTGTTCTTTTGTGTAGAGAGGTAGGTACTCCATCAGAAGTGGCCTGGGACCAACCAGGCTCATTTCACCTCGCAAGACGTTCCAGAGCTCCGGAAGTTCATCCATACTGGTGGAACGCAAAAATAGTCCGAAATCAGTCAAGCGCTCACTATCTGGCAGCCTGTTTCCATCAGTATCGCGCTCATCCGTCATGCTTCTGAACTTGTACATCTTGAACGGCTTGCCTCCCAGGCCCGGTCTTACCTGGCTGAACAATACTGGGGAACCCAGTTTTCGCCGTACCTGCCAAGCCAATATACCGAACACGGGAGATAATAGGCACAGCGCTAGAACAGCCACTGTGAGATCAAATATACGATGAAACATAACAGTCCTGCTTGTCTCAGTCGACAGGGAAAAGAATTTTCAAATAGTCCCCAGCCAGCTTTTCGTAGTTTCTATTCTTTTTGAGCCATTCACTACCTTTAGCCCCGATTCTGTCCCTCTCGTCAGCTGAAAGTCGGCTGTATCGGATTATCTCCTCACCAAGCCTACTGGCATCTCCCGGCGGAATGTAGCTGCCACACTCCGCTTCGTTGATCATCGACGGGAATCCCGAGTAGGATGCAATTATCGGTTTTCCGGCTAACATGTAGTCAATCACTTTATTCAGCGATTGGCCAAAACGCCATACTTTGGATTTATGAACGGAAAAATAGAGAAGATCACACTTTTCCAATACAGACTGTACCATCTGCTTTTCTACCTTCGGACCAAAGGTAAGATTAGGTAGATTGCCGTACTTTTCCTGATACTTTTTTCGCAAATCACCGTCTCCGACTATCAGGAAGTGGATATCAGAACGGCCCTTTAGTGCGGCAGCGCTTTCAAAAAAGGTATCTAGCGCGTTGGTTATTCCAATAGTACCTACATGCGCTACAACGAACTTTCCAGACGACATGTATCTTTCGACATACTCCGGTGATAGTTCTGCTTGATCATCGTTGACCGTGGTATCTATACCCATGGGTACGCAGTGGGTACATTTATCCTCTCTCAATACTTCCGAAACATGCTCACGTAGATTAGGCATAGTGCCTACTATTGCATCTGCTTTCCGGTAACCAAGATACTCAACCCATCCAAGAAACTTAACAAAAGGATTACGAATACTGTATCCACCCTCTTCTGTCAGAGTGAGTGGCCAGATGTCTCGTATTTCAAAAACCAGGCGACTTCCAAAACGGCGGCGTAGCAGAAACCCGTTTACAATGGTAAGCAAGGATAGGCTTGATACAATTATTGCATCAGGTACTGGCATATCCTTTTTTGGCATCCTATAAAGACGCCATTCGAAGTCCAGCCAACTTAGTATTCGTCGGCTGGATTTCGCAACGTTATACTTCAAGGTACGCACCCACCAAAGATCCATACCATCGGATAACTGGTGCATGTAAGGTTGTCTGAGAACCGGCGGTTCAGCGAGATGGTTGGAATCTGAAGTTATGACCACTGATCGATACCCCATTCTGGCCAGCTCTTTCATGATCAAGTATCCACGCCCCCCAGCACTGCCTTTTCCTGGCGGGGCGACATACTTGGAAACATACCAGATGCACTTTTGTTTACTCATTGATACATTTTAGGAATTGAATTGACAACTCCTATCACTTCCTTGTAATCCATCCCAAGGGAGTCAAGATACCATCTTATATTCTGATACCGGGGTCTGTTTTCATCTTCAACAAGGGCAAGGGCTTCCTTTCGGGTGATTTGCCCCTCTCTTATCTGATTGCTCCTAAACGTATCATGCTCTGTAAAACCTGCTACCGTGTAATAGAGATAGTTATAAAATGCTGCCGTGCCATCGCCAATACGCCAAGTCGTACTTGTGTCCGGCGCCAACTCCCAGTCGTATATTTTTAGTGCATCATCACAAGTTTTTTCATCCCACCGCCAGTAGTCGAAGATATGATAGTAGTCCTTTTTTTCCGTAAAACTTCTATAATACTCTCCGGAAATAGTGTCCCACAGTGATCGGTTGAAGTACCCCGGACTCTTGATCATCGCCTTCAAGCGTAGCCACTGGTAATTGAGTTGTTTCGAAATGCCGTGCATATATACACGTTTTTCCTCAAAGTCTGGAGGCACACCTAAGAATCCTGCCTTGAAATGGGTTACCTCAAGAGGATTGACTCCCCATAGGTTGAGTTGAATCCCTGTCTGCTTCTTGACGGTTTCCACATGCCGAAAAAAGTGCTTGTCCCCTGCAGTCAGGATACTGATCATTCCGAGATGTGGTGACTTGAGCCAGGCACGCAGATTCATTGCAATATTGTGACGCTTCTTGGTGATGTCGTCTGCCACGATGATGTTCTCGACGCCGAGTTCCGCGCACATTCTGCTTATATTTCGACGCCCCAGGTCAGTCACCATCCCCCAATCATATGTATAGGTAATAGGCTTCATCTTGAGTTCATTCACGATCAGATGAAGACCCCAACAGCTATCCCGTCCACCTGAGAAAGGCACTATACAGTCTGGACCGTTTTCTCTCCTGTAGGGTTCAACCAGATCGAAAAGCTCACTTTTAGGCTTTGGATTGTTTCGAGGTCGATAGTTATTACAATAATTGCAAACTCCCTCTTCATCGAAAGATATATACGGCATTGTTTCGGGTAAAAGGCATTTGGTGCAGCGGCGAAGATCATGTTTATGGTATTGCAGCATTCGTTCTTCATCAGCAACGTTCTTGAATGCCGGAATCAGATCGCCTGTGCGCCGTTGATCGTCCCTGACTTTTATTACCTCGGACGAAGGAATATCCAGTACTATCCCGTCGGCCCATACCTGCTCAATAGAGCTGCAGCCCAACATTTCCAATGGATAGCGCTCAGAAGAAAAATATTTTGTTGAACCGATACTCCCTAAATACAGGCTACCGTTATTGGAGAAAAGGCATACCTTTCCCAATCTTGGTATCATCAACGCACATGATATTGTACCTCTGCACTTCGAAAGAATTTCGCTGGGTAGGGCGTTCAGATCACCGCCACCACTAAGATGCTGCAGTGCAACGGCAATAATCGCCTCAGAGTCAATCTGCAAGGTACGCTCCACATCCACATGCGTCCAGATCTCCTCTTCATTAACAATAATTCCATTGTGGATCACCGCTATTCCATCTCGTACAACCGGCTGGTTGTCCTGCTGACCATTGGTTATCAGCCTGCTGTGTCCAGCAATCACTCGGGACAGCAACCCCTTTTTATTTCTTAAAAGTCTATTTATGTCATAGTCTGCACGATATACTTGGTATGCAGTTTCGCCCAAAGCAATCAGGCCACTTGAGTCTGATCCTCGTTGCCGCGCATGGTGAGCAAGCAAATTCAATTCTTTACAATTGACGTTATTTGCCGAGAATATGCCAAATATTCCGCACATGTTGAGAGGCCCCTTAAATACGGGTTAAAAAGAATGAATGGTCGCAAACATCTATAGGAGGATCTACTATGAGTAGTTAGCACTTACTTGGCTTTCGTCGGATACTAATGTTGAGCTTCACACACTTCTGAAGTCTTCATTTATTATTACCGTCATTCGATAATCAGTGATGACTGGTGCTTACTAACCATAAAGTTTTTGACTAAGAGAACCTGTATACTTATTTGTACTCCAGCCACTGTTTTTATTTTCTTACCTGGTTAATAAACTAACTCAGTAGTTGGCGTGTAACTCCTTTTCAGGATGACTTAAGCAATTCCGAGTATTTTTCTATCAAGCGCTCCGCCTGTGCCTCCCAGCTTAGTTTAGACAAATCTGAGTTGCCGTTTTCTGATCGTCCTTCTCTTTCGATTTTCTTTATTGCCTTTGCTATTGATTGCGCATCGTTATCGCAGCAATAACCCAATTTGTGGTCACTAACTACTTTTTCAATATCTGGAAACTTTGAAGCCAATATTGGGACACCCGCAAAACCATACTCAAAGAGCTTATTGGGTAGGCAGTAAAAATCACTCAGTGACACATTTTCTATCAGGCACAAGCCAATATCGGCATTCTTGACGAGGGAAACAACATCTTCATGAGGAACAGGCTCATGCAAATGAACATTCTCACATTCACAGGAAATTCTACCAATCTCGTCTTTCATGCTACCATATCCAACAAACACAACATGTGATTTAATATCCCTTTGACTGAAAATTGAAATAATACTTTCTATGCCTCGTCCTTGAACTAACAACCCGACGTATATATAAATTATGCGATCACGCGGGATATCGTAACGTTGATGAAAATAGCCATCCTTGTACGGATCAAGTGCGTTTTTACCGCCCTTTTCAATAGATTCTACCATGGGTGAATTGAGAATCAGAGCGCTACTCTTCTCACCAAGATTACTTATATACCAATCAATAATTGAAGGACTAACCGTTATCAATAGATCGACATATCGCCAACAGACCTTTTCGAGAAAAAGCGTCGATCTGGAAAGAATTGGTGATTGGGCATTTTTTTTTGATTCTAATTCATGGGCATCATATACCAATTTTGCACCGGTAATTAGCTTAATAATTACACCTGCCGCAAGTACTAACGTATCATGACAGTGCACCACTTTTGGCTTTATGGCTCGCCCTGATTTGACCAATCGAAATGTTAATTCCAGCATTATTAACGCGTATTTTAAAGGCCTGGGAAGCAAATCTAATCGTCCAGACCAGAGATCAAATGTTATAACCTGAAACGGATAGTCATGTTCAGATTTGGCTGCTCCTTCATCTAATGATATACCAGCACTATATACGCGGTATGAATCGACACTAGACAACGCCGATAGTTCTTTCAGAATTCTGTTATCTGACTGAATATCTGTGTGGGTAATATGGAATATGTTCATCGTATAATTAAGTAAGTGCAGCCTATTAATAATATGGAGTCTTAAGTAACATTTACGCCTTACTTTCAACTCATAATGCGGCATTTACTTTTAGATAGTGATTGCCTATTCGTTTCAACCACCGCCATTTTCCCGATAATTAACGAAACTAGTAAAACCGGCATTGAAAACAATGTATCACCTGAAATCGCTGTGTATAGAACAACAGTCAACAAAATCAGCAATATTTCAAGATGCTCGGAGGCTATTTTTGTTAGTTGAAGCAACAAGTAAAATATATAGACATAGAATACTAACACTGAAACAAACCCAGCAAGTCCACCATATAATGCTGCAGATAAAATTGGGTTGTGTGGATAATCATCATGAATACAGTCAACAAATCTACATCCGTACGTCTCGCGGTACCGAAAGTCATTAATCTGCCATATGTTAGAATTACCAATTAAATCCCATGCATATTCCCAACGCTCCCATCTCGAAAGCAGACCGTGCCCACCATCACCTAGGGTGGCAATCTGAACACTCAAGTGACCATCATGCAAACCCCCTGTGATTCTTAGCAGAAAGCATATCAATATCAAAGCCGCGACTACCCCAGTAAAGATACTAATAAGATGGATACGAGTGATAGTTTTACGGCAGTTATAAAAATGATAAATTGCGGCTAAGGTAATCAGAATTGGTGCAAGGACGATAAAACGCCTTGATCCCGAGTATACTCCAGCACATATCACAACCATACACAAAAATGAAATAGCAAATGCGAACTTTGGCCAAACTGTCTTGAAACAGTATTTAATAAGAAATAGTCCCCCAGATAGAAGCGTAAGCCCATAAAAATTGTAGTCGCTCAGAAGTGATGTTCCGTTCGGGTAATGTCCAACCCGCGTATTTTCTACAAAATCAAGCGTTACTCCTTTCCGATATAACAAAAGTTTGCATAACCCAAGAATAGCGCCCAACACCGCAACAATGGTAATAGATAAACTGAAGTATTTTATGATTAAAATAATTTGTCGTTCATTATCTAATAAAATATCTAGAAAAATACTAAGCATCATATAGATAAAACCATACACAAACGCTATCCACACACTACTCAGAGGCGAAAGATCACTATTTATAGCTGCAATAAAATATATACTAAGGGTGAAACCGAGAACGAAAGAAAAAAAGTCAGGACGAATAGTTCGTATATGACTAACTATTTTTGGAAATAGTATTACATATATTAAGACCGGACCTAATACAAAGACTAAATTTGAAATATTGATTGGTACAGCCTGTTCGATAAATGGTAATGAAAGCCCAATCCCGAGCAATCCAAATAGGACTGTTTTAATTTTGTATTCTATTTTTGATGTTAATAATGACTTAAGTAAGCGTTCATGTACTTTCAGAAAGTTATTAAATAACTTACTCATGATCCCGCTTCTAGTTTAAACGAACTGTATCTATTCCATAAATAGATATACCAAATGCTCAGTAGTGCTACCGATACAACTGATGTAATTACTAATATAGCCATTGAATAATGGACGTATTTCACATATATAAGTGGCGATACTATAACAACCCCATATAGTAAAGACTTTATAAAAGGTCTTATCACATCAAGAATGGTTAAACTCGAAAGCTTACAAATCATGGCAAATATCATCAAATAGCATACGGAACTTCCGATTGAAAACATCGCTACCGTCAAATAAAAATCGTCTAATACAATACCGACCATAATTGCAAATACACGAGTTGCAAATAGAGTCACTTGAAGAAATAAATCGAGTTTATTATACCCCATTGCTGCAAATACTAATGTTAGCGGCCCAGTGCTGAACTGAGTAATTATCCATATAACCATCAATTGTGCTAACTCACCTGAATAACCCCACGTATCGCCAAAAACATAAGCGAATGCCTCAGGTGCAAATAGCAGAACCAGTAACATTGGTGGTAGCACTAACTGAATCAGCAAACTAAAAAGCGCAGAAATTATGTGAGAAACACGGTCCCTTCTAACCTCTTCAGAAATGTTAGTAAAAAATATACTTTGTATTGCATCCCCAACAATAGCCATCGGAAGTGTAAGGATACGTTGGGCCAACGCATAGTATCCTGTAACTTTAATGCCGAATATTATTGCGAATATCATGATTGGTAATTGGACTCCAGCACTGTTAACTAGTGCAGACCAAGTCGTGTATATTGGAAATTTTTGGTACTCGCTTGCAACTGACTGCAGCCGCTCACAGGTCGATGCTTTTATAGATCTCCTTTCGCGAACACATACCATAAATAACAAATATGCTGTTGATATTATTTGTCCAATAATCTGTCCGAGTATTAATACTATCGAACCAAATCGATGACAAACCAATTGCACGGTTACCATGAACACTGACTGACTGAGTTTTGATCCAGATATCGCCTGATAGCTTTTATGTCTTATCGCCCAAAATATTGCAATCTGATGCGTTCCAACCAGAAGTATACTGATAAATAATAACCACGGAATGATATGGCCATAATCCTGACCAAACGCTTTCACAAACTCATCGTCAAAAACAGGGATTAAAACCAGAGAGAGTAAACTGAAAACTGTCACGATAAGTAAACTTAGGATCACTAGATCATTGGCTTTTTGCTTACTGCGAGGGAGGACAATGGCTATATCGTACCTAAGGCTTATCACCGGACTAACCGCTCCCAGAATGGCCGAATAAACAGCTAGCATTCCAAAGTCCGCTGGCGAATAGAACCTGGTTAAAACTGGCGAGCTTAGAATAATAACCAGTTGAGACACGATGGTACCAAAAGCTAATACACCCGTATCCTTGGTAAAAGATCTATTTACTGAATTGTACGATTTCATTTAGGCGAGATGGACTAAGCATCTCTGACTACGCGGACAATACTTTTTGGTAGCAATCAATAAGTTCCCTTACAATAACTTTGCTTCCGAACCTGCGATTACAATCATTTCGAATCGTTTCTGGATTATATTTATCATAAGTAGAAACCATCTCATTCATTGCTAAAGATAGCTGTTCGTTATTGTCAACAGGAACAAGAAGTCCATTTTTCTTGTTTACTATAATATCTTGCGGCCCGCCGCAGGAGGTAGAAATGACAGGCTTGCCAAATGCTAGAGCTTCTATTAGGACCACACCAAATGTCTCAAATCTGCTGGAATGAACTAACGCACAACAATTTATTAGTTCTCTACGAACATCTATCCGCCCCAACTCGCCAAGAAATGAAACCTGCTTCGATATCCCCAACCTTTCTGCCTTGGATACTAAATTTGATTTGAGACGACCATCACCAACAACCCTCAATTTTACGTTAGATATATCTCTAAATGAACTTGAGAATGAGTCCAGCATACCTGAGTGATTTTTATTTTTATCAAGACAACCAATGCTTAAAAATACAAATTCGTCGTGTTTACTTCTACTAGGTCTCGCCAGATTTCGCTGAAGTTCAAACGAAGGCTCAACCAAATTTGGAATCACATGGAAAATATTCTCTTCCAAACCAAGAAGGTTATGCACCCATGTTTTTTGAGCGTTGCTTACCACCACTCTGCAGTCAGCATCAACGAGTACCTGCCGAGAGTCTTTATGCTGACTTTTGTTAAGCAGATTTCTACCATATTCAGAACCATGCTCAGTGACGACAAATGGTATTTTAAATTTTGACTTCAAATGCCTTGCCACAACGCCGGCGTAAAGAGAATTATGTGCATGGATAAGGTCAGGTACACCGTTATGTCTGACATACTTGAGGAATAGTTTCTCGTGTTCAGCTATCAATCTACCAAACCCGAATCTCACCAAATACCGGCCTGGAATAATCTTCTTAACAAAATACCTATAAACTGTAACCTCCCTGTCTACTTCATGTTTCTTATAAGGGAATTTTGAGAGAAGTCTATTCCATGGAATCAATCCGGCAGAAATAATACCCACTTTTAATCCGGCACTGCGAAGAGCGTGCGCCTGATGCTGCACAAATATCCCAGATATCGAATTCTTTGACGGCTTATAAAGCCCTGATGGCAATAACAATATATGCACGTATTAACTATGCCGGCTTATTCTTGGTTAAACACAATATATTTAAAGGTAACAAACTATATTCAAATTGACTTTTCATATACCTATAGCTAAAGATCACACACATTAGGATTTTTCATATATATAAAAATCACTATACGAACCTTTGCTTTCACTGATATATGGATATTTATTTGGTATACAAGATTTTAACTTCCAACTATCCGCATTTTGATCAATCCAATCAGTAAATCTCCTACGTTTTTCGTGATAGGATTGACTATCCTCGTAATTTGAGGAATAAATAATCACATAACTATTTGCTGAGCTAAAAAGTCTATCCATATATGAATGATAAACGTCATCTTCGGTTAGATGATATAAAACATCTAATGATATTGTTAATTGTGCCGATTCATCATTGTATTCAGAAATAAGTTTAAAACTTTTAGATTCATCATACTGAAAAAGCTTCTTACATCGTAAGATTGCATTAGGACTCACATCAAAACCAATATATGAAGGATAATTTGAAAGCATGAGTTGATTTCCATCCCCGCAACCATACTCAATGATCGTTTCGATATGGTTTTTCTCCACAAAATTATTGACTATTTCTGCTTTGAATTCGGCAAGCTCATCATAAGATCCAGCTCCAGAATCGCCCCCCGCATCGTATCTTTTAATCCAATATTCTTCGGACCCAGGAAACCGCCTGTGCTTGAATAAAGCCCTGTATATCATTTTTATTATAAAACCTACGATTGGCAATTCACTGATAATACGCTTCATGTTCTCTTTCATCCAAAGAATGCTTCATACTCTATGAGAGTATGCCTCTACATAACCCCGCAATAGGCCTCATACATAAGCCCTTCCCATAATCATGACACATCTTTAATTGCAATCATTTGCTATAATTGCACATTGATTTATGAATATGTGGACTCCAACAAGCGGATCACTCACCCACCTTTTTTAAAGATTTCATCCAAATAACTAGCCATTTTATTTGCTCGACTTTCACACGATGCATCTTTATAAGCGTCTTCATTTACTTCAATAGATACTTTTCCTGTAAATTGCTTTTCTTTAATCATATCCTCAAGAACTTTTCTAGATTCATTTGGTGTTACCCTATAAATACCCAACCCTACTGAAAGCAAAGTTTGTTCCGCCTCGTCTGCATCAGTCGGCATCATAAAAACTGGTTTTTTTATTTTTATATATTCATACAACTTACTAGAAGGAATGCCTTTAATCGGATTTCCTTTTTTATCTAAATAGGCAATATACAAAGCCGCGTCTGACAGACGAAGTAATTCATCCGCTGTTTCTTTGTCAATACGCCCACACGAAAAAACAGTTGATCCATAATACTTTTCTAACTCCCTATAGGCGAGTAGTTGCCTTTTATCTACCCCCACAAAATAAATTGACAACATTTCCCGCGCATCCTGCGCTAGTCCTGATAGAACAGAAATCAAGAAACTTAGGGTTTGCGTATTATATAGTGTACCTGTATATACAATATTTACCTTTCTACTATCGATATCAAACGGCAATTTTGCGTGACTATTTGTGGCAGGCACGCGATTTAGATCATAACCATTTTCCAAAAGATAGCCTGGTTTATTGACCAAATTGCCTATTTTTCTTAATTGATTATTAGATACAGCAAAAAAGGCGGAAGCACTTTTAAGCGATCTCTTTTCTAGGAACCGCTCAAAAACAATATACTTAAATCGTGTGAAGCTAGAGCTTTCCTCATTTGTAGTCCAATCATCCCTATAATCCGCCACCCATCGCAGTCCTGTTTTTTTCGATATTCGTGCCGCGTAAAGAAACAGGCTAAATGAAGGTGCGCTAACGATCATTCCCTCCGGTTTCTGCTTCAAAATATTTTCTATTGCACATGCTTCAAGACTTTTAAGTCGACTATAAAATGGCCAATTTTCGAATAGCAGATCAATTCCACCAAACACCTTACCAATTAGACTCCCGGAAAATCGATGCCTCAATTCATTGATAAATGTGGACTGACATTCGACTCTGAATACCTCATATCCATCATTTTTCTCATACGTATCTGCAACAGATACATTTTCCCCTGCCGTGACAAAGATAGGAAAATATCCATTGTGGATTAAATATCTAGACCAGGCTCCAGATCTTAATGATGCGGTCCTATTTATTGGGGGAAAACACTCCGTAATTATAAGCAGTTTCTTCATTCACTTCTATTTGGCGATATGCCAACTAATGCCTTCCATTTTTTACTACACTTCATATGAATTCGAACATAGGCCAGACAAGTATAGTTACCTTTGAAAATAACTATTTTTTCTACATGTTAACTAAGTCTAAGAATACGACTTAGATCGCATGTAGATAGGTCTACCAGGTGATCTTAATGTCTTATCAATTCTAGATACATACACCTTGCTTCATTATCATCTAGAGATGAATTATGCCAAAGCAACGTGAACTCGCCGCCTATAGCCAGAGCTCGTTCTTTAAGTGTCAACATGTACTGCAGAGCTACGTCCGTATACCCAAGGGCCTGGTAGTGTTCTTCAACGATTGTTGTCTCCATTAATATTAATGGTTGTTGCTTAATACTCATTTCGCAATGCGATATTACATCGAACATCGTGAACTCCCTGCTTGTTCCACAACGAAAACCCGAATGATCTGCATATGCAAGTGTTGAATCGTACTTTATACCTGCAGCTTCCAATATAGAGCTTGTCTTTGAAGGCTCCCAACGCAAATAGTGCTGCCGACTACCAATACATTCAAATTGAATTCCATTGTTTTCTAGCGCTTGGCGTAATATGTTCACTTCCTGCTGTATTTGCTCAGCATTTAAATAACTATTATAGCTTGGATGTAAGCAAATCTTATGCCCCCTATTATATATATCCCTCAATAAACGAGAAATAACCGGCTCATCAAGTCTATACCAACCATCTAGAGAGTGCCCATTGTATGATATAAAGTAAAAAGTTATGGAGTTACCTTCCTTCTCATTTACATCCATCATCCAGTAAATGTTATTTAGGTAAATATCATCCTCAAAGTCACCTCGTATGGCGCGAATTCGAGTATAGAGATTGTACAAAGCTAGTCGTGGATTTTTATTTCTTAGAATATCTTCAAACAGCCCCTTGCCCATCCATTTAATTGAATAGTTAACTGAATATGGAAGATCTACATCGCAGGTGACACGAAGTATGTTTTTTTTCTCCTTTCGCTCAAGCCGTGTCCAAAGCTTAGATAGTGTTGACCATAGTATTTCAACATACTCATCGACAATCGGCCGGTTTATGAATTTCTCGCTATATGCACATGATGCAGTCGCGTAAAAGCGTTTATGTTGATCACGTTCAGTTTTTTTTACGACTTCCTCATAGCGTGAAAGCATAAAAAATGCTGAGCCAATAACGTCGATTGGCAAATAAATTTCCCGCTTTCTCATATTTGAGTGATAAATGCCATCACCATAAATTACCGGCACGTTATGATCAACAAGACAAATCTTTGTTTCTAACTCCTTTGAATTCCATATCGTCAATGGCAATATTGGCAAGGAGTCTGCTGATAACCATTTCGAATACGCACGTCTGAAAAACACGTCAGGCATACGTACTTTGCCTGGCTCACCATGGAGACAGATACATACATCATCGATCTCTGCAGTTTCATGCTCCCACTCGAGACCTAAAAACTCGTAGAATATTATATTACAAATATACTTCTGCTCACTTGTAAGCGAAGTGCCGGTTTTGATAATCAAAGGCAAGCTTTTCTATCCCTATATAACAAAAGTACTAGCTAGCTGAGTCTATACAAAGCTTTCTCAGCGCGAATGAACGCAATATGATCGTACAAGCAATCTTTTTTATACTTCCAGAAACCAGAGATCCAACAGCTAGCTGTCTCGCAAATACCTCTTCACTATGGACATATCCAAATAGTCCTTCCATGTATTCTTGATTGTATGATTGCTATCACCACGCGGCATGTCGCCACAGAAGCCATCCGGAACACCTAATACGTCATAGGAAACAGCAAATGACTTGGGGACAACTTCATACTTGTGTAAAAATTCGTAATCAATTACTACCAATCGATTATCGGGTGTGACAATAAGATTCCCGGGATAGAATCCTAAGATTGCGTATCCATGCTCATAGAATAGTTTCATTGTATCTAGTATTTCTTTTGTGTATTTTCTTATTATTCGTTTTTTCTCATCTTCCGTTTTGTTATTCAGTACGTTTTCATAATACGAAGTAATAATGTAATTACCACCTCTCTTAACAAGAGGTGGTACTGTACCTATTTTTGAACTGAATGTTTGATAGGCAAATGCTTCTTTCTCAAGATATCTCTCACGTCCTGGTTTATATGTTTTCAAAACACACAATTTACCATCGTGCTCAATCAATTCTGTTTTTGCTCTTGTTCCATTTCTAACGAAGACATGCTTTATCTTTTGATCATGGAAGTATCCACTGTTTCTAATGTCATCTATTTGAGTCATTATCTCTTTAATATGCTCTGGCACAGCTATATGCAAATAGTCCCAAGACTCAGTCTCATCATCTGATGAGTGAATGCAGTTTACATGTTTAAAAAACAGAAGGTCTCGATTGATTAAATCTCTGATTTTGTGCTTTACCAGAATATTTTTGTTACTTAAATGCGGATAAATAGCTTTCTGATCATCTAGTGGTTTTACTGGAGCATAGTCAAAACACACTATAACAAAAGCGGGGTCTCCACCACTCACTGGGTATGGACCCTTATCCCATTGACCCCCTCTCACACTTTTCTTTGTTCGAATTGACGCTTCTGGATTTAGATATTGAGAAAACAGTATGTCAAAGCCACTTAACTGCAAACTCTCCTTTATAAAATCCACTTTATTATTTTTGACTGCCCATTCCCTTACTATAAAAACTACTAACTCTCCTCTTTCTTTCTCATTATGCACCACTCTTTCGTTTTGGAGATCTTTTAACCATTTATTAGTTCTCGACAAAAGTCTTCTTGTATCAAGCTCTGGTATATAACCTTCATTCTCCAATAGATTGTAATACCCATTAAACGAATAGTCGGCTATTTTGATACCAAGCTTTATCGACATCCTTCTCAAAATTGACTGATAGTCGTGATCAGAAACATATTCTGGCGAAAGATTTTTTGTATACGGAAGACCAGATTCTTCGCCCTTATGAAAGACAGCATGATATGCCAACGAAATAAAATACATTTCATCGCTAGGAACATAAAACAATTCTTTATACAATCGCCTTGAATCAAGTATCTTATTTGATAGCCTGGCTGGGTAATATGTTGCGCCTTCATAATCAGAACCAGAAACTCCAGAAACCGAATATATGTCTAGTTTCTGTCCGCCATTATCATATGGCTCACAAAAACTACGTAGCAGATCGAGGTCTCTATCAGAAACAAGAACATCTATATCCTCACCATCTACAACATTTGGCAACTCTTCAAACCACCTCAATATCACATAGTTAACTCTTTCTTCATTGAGTTTTAAGAATAGTGACTCTACGGTTAGCTCTTTCTTAAGAAACCAGCGGGCACCAGTATGAGATCTATAATATTTTTTTCGCGATTTATATAGCGTTAGAATTACCTTTTTCGAGACCGCCTCTGAAAAAACTAAATCAGTTGATTTTCTGACAATACGCTTAACTAAACTTACTGCAGATAATTTTTTATAAAAAATCCAGTTAATACTTCTAACTACTAATAATTTGATCTTTTTTTTGTTTTTTATATAAAACGTTACCCTACGTGTAAGTCTGTTTATTTTATTTTGCATTTTAATTGGACTTCCCACGCTCTGGATGACACGCCGAACCCTCAAAATGAGGCTTTCTCAAAGGCCTCTGGGCTGACCCCGCCGAGATGGCTATGTCGACGGGTTCGATTGTAAAACACTTCGATATAGTCAAACACATCGGCTTTCGCTAAGTCTCTTGTTTTGTAGATACATTTTCTAATCCGCTCTTTTTTCAGACTACTAAAAAAAGACTCGGCGACAGCATTGTCCCAGCAGTTCCCACGTCGACTCATACTGGGTAGCATATTGTGTTCTTGACAAAACCGCTGCCAATCGTCGCTACCGTACTGAGATCCCTGGTCTGAATGGACGACTACTTTTTTGTTGGGCTTTCTGCCCCAAACTGCCATCAACAGCGCGTCCAGTACGATCTCACGTGACAAGGAAGGTTTCATTGACCGGTAATCCCCCTATTTTTAATGACGTTCAAAAGTAGAGGTCATGCAGCTCGGGTTAACTTCTGAATCGGGGTTATTCCACCAAGTGCCATATTAGGCCGTTCGTTATTGTAGCTCCAGAGCCATTTCGTTGCCGTTTCCTGGGCGTGAGCAATAGATTCAAACAGGTGTTGATCCAGCCACTCATGCCTGACTGTCCGATTGAATCGTTCCACATAGGCATTCTGTTGTGGTTTGCCTGGCTGAATGTACTGGAGCTGGATGCGCTGCTTGTTGGCCCATTCTACCAGCTTGCCACTGAGATATTCCGGTCCATTGTCGCACCGGATCGCCTTGGGCTTTCCTCGCCATTCGATAATCCGCTCCAAGCTCCGGATGACTCGCAGCGCCGGGAGTGACAGATCCACTTCAATACCCAGTCCCTCCCGGTTGCAGTCATCGATCACATTGAAGGTGCGGAAGCTACGCCCATCTCTCAATTTGTCATGCATGAAGTCCATTGACCACATATCATTGATCTGGCGTGGCACGGCCAGTTCATCCGGCTTTTCCCGCCTCAATCGCCGTTTTGGCTTGATACACAGGTTGAGCTCTAACTCTCGGTAGACTCGGTACACACGCTTGTGATTGTAGCCATAGCCCTTCACATTGCGCAGATACAGAAAACAGAGCCCGAAACCCCACGTCCGGTGAGTGGTCGTCAGCCGCAGCAGCCAGTCCGCTATATGGGCATTCTCACCCGAAAGCCTGGCCTGGTATCGATAGCAGGTTTCACTGATACCGAATAGGCGACAGGCCATACGGATCGAAATCTGTCGCTGTTCAACCGCTTTCCTGGCCATCTCTCTGCGTCGAGACGGCCTCACCACTTTTTTTCAAGCGCCTCCTGGATGATTTCCGCCTTCATCCGCTCTTCAGCGTACATCTTCTTGAGGCGACGGTTCTCTTCTTCCAGTTCTTTCATGCGCTTCATCATCGAGACATCCATGCCCCCGTATTTGGAGCGCCAGTTGTTGAAAGTGGCGTCGCTCATCCCGTGCTTTCGGCAGAGTTCGGCTACCGGTATGCCGTTCTCCGCCTCTTTGAGGATGCTGATGATCTGGGACTCACTGTAGCGGGATTTCTTCATGTAGATTCTCCTTCACTCTCTATATTGGAAAATTCTACTTATAAACGCCACTATTTTACGGGGGGATTACCTTTACTCGGATTCTTTGGCAAAGTACCGCGCGGCCTTTTTTAATATATCACGCTCCTCTTCAGTACGTCGCAGTTGAGCACGAAGATTTATAATTTCACTCTTTGCTTCAATCAACTCAGCAGCTTGTTGTTCACTCTTATCTGGCTTTACCGTCTTAACCCACTTGTAAAGGCTGTGTGCAGAAACCCATCATCGCTCTGAAACCTCGCTCACAGAGTAACCACGGATCACAATTTGGCGGACGGCTTCTTCTTTAAACTCCGGGGTATATCGTTGACTGCTCTTATGCTCCCTCCTATGCTCGAATCATAGCTCGGAAGTGTCTATTGGATCGTGGGAAGTCCATAGATCGTAATGAGGTGTCTACTTTTCTTGGGGAACTCGTTATTTTAACACCAATGTTTTTGCACAAATACTGTTTAACAATTAAGTATCTAAAGTCAGATCCAATATTATTTGGATAGAAAGTAACTGGAATACGATTTTCTAAATTGTATAGGATATTTATGACAGCATTGGTAAGCAGTCGTATAGTACAACTAGACGAAGGGGAGGAGGCTCCTAACCTAATGACATTAAACTATTCATTTTAATACTCGAAGATATCACTACCCATTACTTCCTCGCAAAGTACTACTTCCACGCTAAGACTCTACCTAGTTTTCCTTTAATGACGTTACTTAGTCCCATTTGTACTAGCTTACGCTCCAATATTACATCCAGCCTTTCTCCATCTCGGTAATACCAACCTGGCATGGTAATTCTTAAGTTATCAGATGCTTTGATCGTGTTGGCCATACCCTCCAAAGCTTCCGGTTCACCACCATTAACAGTTATGCTCACGTGGTTTACCTTATCTATACCAATCTGACTTAAAACATTGTCAGGTGTATCCACATCTACCTTGATCTCAACAATGCTATTGATACCAAGATTCTCTAATACATCCCCCCTAAGAGAGTTACCTGTAGGTACCCCATCATAATAAAATTTACTAGCCTCTTTCGTATAATTTGACGCTGCTTTCGGTACTACAATAACGTTAGCTAATCGATTCTCTACTATATTTCGTTTTAATAAATCAAGTGAAACCGGATTCGCTTCAAAAGCAACAATCTTTCCATTTTCACCGATATAGTCGGCCATCCGCATAGTACCAAAGCCATGGAATGCCCCAATATCAACAACAACATCACCCTGTCTTAAATTGAACTTTGATGCAATTTTCTTCGTTACATTGGTAGAAAAATCATAGTCATTCAGTGGATCACGTATTGGTGCATAACGGCTTGGAAAGCGCGTCAACTCACCCGGAAGACTTCGAGGTGCACGATATCGATCTATAATTTCAGAAATAACACCAAAACATCGTTCATCAATACTTGATATATCACGCTTTATGCAACCGAAAAGTTTTTGTTCATCATTGCTTGTTGGCAAGCCATAAAAAATACGCCCTTCTCGTAATTTAACCCATGGAAAAGATTTTTCATCTACACCCATTTGCTCAATAGGTAGTGCATTAATCTCATCAACTAAGTGCCTTAATCTATACTTTCTTAATCTTTTGATTGCCCAAGCTGGCGTTATCTTTTTAATAGTCTGTTTCATGATTTATATACACGACTCTATAAATTTTGTTTTCATATGCATTTGATTGAGTTAGCCAATTAATAACCACGCTAAATCTCCCCCATTCATTTACGAATAGCCTTTAAAGCCTTAGAACTAAAAAACGCAATATTTATGAAAACAATCATGGAGGCGGCACTTACACTCAAAAATGTACTGACTTCAAACTCTGTTAAAATAAATACAAAACCAGTAGGCACCGCCGAAATAAAAAGTTGCTTTGTGAAATATTTCATTGAATTTGCCAATTGCGTTTTGGCAATTCTAAAACTTAATACGATCTTATACCCATATACAATTACACCAAAAAAACCAAGCAGAATAACCGTAAGAATTGAACTATTGAAATAGACGCCTACAAAGATCGCCAAAACTCTTGTGAGAAAATTAGCAACATTCCATCTTAACTGTAGCTTTTGCCTCTCCATCACAGTGAAAAGACACGTCAAGGGGCTAGATAAAAACCAAAGTAGCGCCCATGGAGCGAGAATTTGGGTATACAGTCCAGCCTCCCTCCATTCACTACCGAATACGAATGCATACATATCCTGGCCAATTACCATTAACATCAGAAATGGTAACAAGCTCAATGCAACAAGCTTTTCAAATAGTCTTTCAAGTAATTCAGGCAAGGTACCATTAATTTGTGCCTCAGCACTTTCTTGAAGGAAAACTTGGCCAATTGAGCTTCCAATCAGACTAGTTGGAACTTGTAGTATTCGAAAGCCAAGTGCATAATATCCGACAAAAACCGGCGAGAAATATGCTCCCATTAATATTGTTGGGAGCAACCAAGCTCCATTGCCAAGAAGAATCGACCAACTACCATATAGTGGAAATTTTCTATACCTTTTTATGCACAATAATATTTTTCGCAGCGAAAAACTTTTAAGCAAAAACTTACCATCAGCACGAATAATTTGAAACGCTAGCATTACGCTTGATACTATCTGCCCTCCTATGCTTGCGAGGATCAAACTGCCTCCAGTTACGTGGCCAAGTGATCCAAGTGAAAGGCTTGTACCAGTATTTGCTATACTTCCCGAAACTGTTGATATAGATATCCTCGTATAATTTTTAGTACGCGTATTCCAGAATTGAAAAATAAAATAAATGCCACTGATCAAAACTGACAAGGGGACCAGCCACAGATAACCACCAACCTGAATTAAATGTTCAATATCATAAAAGCCTGAATCAAAATACGTAATCAATAAAAATGTAGAGCCACTCACTACCATGGCTACTAGCAAACAGAGATATAAAATATTTGCAGCCTCATCATCATCTTTCGGTAGTACGATAGCTTGCTCATAGCGCAGACACACGAGTGAACCAATGATTCCTGTGATAGCAGTAAAAATTGCCGCCATACCAAATGCTTCAGGCGCAAACAACCTAGTTAGTACAGGCGAAACAGCTAAACTCACGACCTGTCCTATACCAGTACCAGAGATTAACCGAAGTACATTTCCTTCAAAGGTTGTACTTTTCTTTTCTTTCATCTTGTCGCACTAATACGATTGCAGCCTTTAAAAAAGGACACCTGATATTGATCTCCTGCGTCTTTAGATCCGTCGGTAGACATCGGACACTAATCCAATCTTACTTTAGCTAATACCTGACCCCAGCCACAAAAAATAGAAACGGCTTTACTCACACTGAGCATGCTATTCTGTCTCTTAGTCTTTCGATCTTCCAGCAAAATAAAATTTGTGCACAAACAGTTGATGTTCCTTCCAATTTGTTTTTCATTTCGAGCGGATACTAGCCTAACTAGCAACGATTTTCCTGACTTCAAATATATGCTCAATGTTATCTATTTTTCTTGTAAAGCCAATTTATCGTACCTCTTTGTTTTCTAGAAACATCTATCGCTTTGAATTTCGAGGACTCGCTACGGAAATAGAAGCACTGAACCTAATTAACTGGAGGCAAGTATCCATGAAATAATGGGACCAGGGACTTTGCTCCTTCCTTGGTAAAATGAGGAGAGCTATCAGCATACATTAACTTACCATCCCTCACTGAAGGACATTGCCCTTCATTACACACAACCTCAAATGGATCTATGTACTTCACTGTTTTTTCATCAGTGTACGATTTCAAAATATTTGTAAGCACTATACGCCTTGTAATTGCTTCACCTTTTCCCAAAGAAAACCCGTCTCTAAATAGTGAAAATGATGGAAAGAACTCAGACTCCTTAAAGTCTGGGAGATCGTCAACAAGAACTAGCTTTGCCCCACTGGATATAGTCAAATTACGCAATACATTAATCTGCATTTCTATTTGCTCTGACATACTATCTTTTAATAAGTTGGGTGAGCTATGGGAATAAACTATTAGGTCATTCTTGCCAAGTGATAACGAAAATTCTTCAAAAAGTTTGCTACCAGTCCAAAAGTCGGGATCAAACATTTGCACATTTGTAAGATAATAGACATTAAAATATCCCAAATCCTTCGAGACCTGTTGCAGACTAGGCACTAGGTTGCTGGCGTGACTATTACCCAGTACAAATATACTTGGCTCAACATTTTCCCTAGCTAGACATTTTCCGGGCGCTTTTGACACCCTGCTCCCTCCAAGTTCACACTCCATATCAGACTGAACATGTACAAAATCAGAATGCTTATACACACCAGTATAGAGAAATCCATGCAGGGACTTCCCAAGAATAACAATCATGCATGCCGATGCAATTACACTCCCTCCACCCACTATGAATGTGTTCCATCTCGGATTAAACCAAGCGTTTCTTCTTAGAGGAAGTTCTACAAAGTGGTATGAGAATACCGCCAGTAAAAACATCAAGGTAACCTGAAATGGAATTGTCCACCAATAAATACCTGTGGTCCATTGACTAATTGAAATAACTCCCCAATGCCATAGATACAGTGAGTAAGAAATCATCCCTAAATAGACTGCGCTTCGTGCAGTAAGTAATTCAAATGCGACAGTTCCTTCCCGTACACAGAAGATTAGGAAACTAGTAAGAATAACAATGAGAACTGTTGCAAAAACCGCTGCGGAGTTAGGCATGAATAGAGTAGCTATCATCCCAGATAGAACAAGCGTTGGAGGAACTGATTCAAGCGTCTTAACGAAGTCGGACCGCCCCTGAAGTGTCAAAAATACCATACACCCTGCAGCCAGCTCCCAAAATCGGACAGGCATCAAAAAGTAGGCGGCATTCTGGTTAATCTCATATAGATAGGCAAAGCCAACTAGAGACCCAATTGATAGCCCAACCAAGACTAGTGTCACCCCCATCCAATTACCCCTTTTCTTTCGGCCAATACCAGCGTACCAGAGAAGAAATGGGAAAAATAAATAGAATTGCTCTTCAACACCAAGAGACCATGTATGGATAAAGGGGTTAAGCTCAGCTGATTGGGCAAAATAATCTGCTGATCGTTTTAGCAAATAGAGGTTCGACAATCCAAATAGCGACGACAACCCTGTCCAGAGTGCCAGGAAAGGCGATGGATTAACCAAACAAATAAATACACTGGTGATTAGCACAAACAGTACTAACGCGGGTATCAACCTTTTTATACGGCGTGCATAAAAAGATGTGATGTAATCCCACAAGCCCTTGCAATCTCTCTCTATCAAAGAAGCGGTAATGACATATCCAGATATTACAAAAAAAACATCTACACCTAAGTAACCACTAGGAAGAATATTTTCGCTTAAGTGGTTACATATTACGGCCACTACAGCAAAAGCTCTTAGTCCATCTATCTCCGGCCTGTAATTACCCTTGGAGTTCATTGAAGTTTGATAGCTAGCTTAGAGATAGAACACGCTAGGCGACTCAGTAATATCCGCAAATTGATTCATGGTCCGACCAAAGTATCGACAATATAGTCTTGATCATCTTCAGTCATATATGGATGCATCGGCAAACTCATCACTCTACTTGCCGCATGTTCAGCATTGACAATTGATAACCTCCCCTTGTACGGATGTTTAAAAGCCTGTTGCATATGTAGAGGAACGGGATAGTGAACTGCAACAGGTATTCCATTTGTTTTTAATTTAGCAATCACATCCTCCCTATAATCTATCTCTATAGTATATTGAGCAAATACTGAAGTATTATACTCTTCGATGAATGGCGTTTTTATATTTGAACCGCGCAGTTCAATATAATGAGAGTATCGTTCGCCTATTGCACGCCGCTGCACTACTTCCCATTCAAGGCGGTCCATTTTGACCAGCAGAATAGCAGCCTGCAGTGTATCCAGTCTTCCATTTATCCCAATCCGCGAATGATGGTAACGGCGATCCTGTCCATGCACACGTATTTCACGCATCGTCTTGGCAAGATCATCATCATTGGTAAACAGCGCACCTCCATCTCCATACCCACCCAGCGGCTTGCTAGGAAAGAAGCTGGTTGAGCCGATGGTACTCAGTCCGCAGGACTTCCTGCCCTTGTAAGTGGCGCCAAATGATTGAGCCCCATCCTCAATAACCGGCAAACGATGCCGATCGGCGATGGCGTTGATCGCATCCATATCCGAACATTGGCCATACAGACTGGCCGGCATGATTGCGCGTGTCTTTGGGGTAATAGCGAACTCTATCTTTTCGGGATCAATGTTGTAGGTTCTGGTGTCGATATCAACGAATACTGGCGTAGCCCCCAGCAAGGCGATCATTTCACCCGTGGCGATAAAGGTGAACGGCGTAGTAATCACTTCATCACCCGGACCTATACCCAGGGCCATCATGGCAATAAGCAGGGAGTCGGTCCCGCTGCTTACTGCAATACAATGCTTTACACCAACATAGTCAGCCAGCCTTTCCTCCAACTCCCCCACCTCCGGCCCCATGATGTACTGGCCATGTTCAAGAACCCGGTTGATGCGCTCCTGGATCTGGGGTTTAAGTGCCTGGTACTGACTCTTGAGATCGATAAAAGGGATCGTCATTTTTTTACTTGCTCCAGTCTGGATCCATTAAGCGCATACACCTGCCCGCTATGGGGGCAGGTATACGATCCGTTACCTTCCAGCGGCAGGGGTATCTGCTCGCCATACTCGCTCATCCAGCCAACCTGTTTTGCCGGCACGCCAACCATCAGGGCAAAGTCAGCAACACTCTTGTTGACTACTGCGCCGGCGCCGACAAAAGCGAAAGCGCCAACCGTAACGCCACAGACAATGGTGCAGTTAGCACCCAGGGTGGCGCCCTTCTTTACCAACGTATCCCGGTATTCGTCTTTGCGTTCAATCAGCGAGCGTGGATTGTAGACATTGGTGAACACCATGCTCGGGCCACAGAACACACCTTCCTCCAGGGTTACATTGTCGTAGACGGAGACGTTGTTCTGGATCTTACAGTTATCTCCGATCACGACCTTGTTGCCTACAAAAACGTTCTGACCCAATGAGCAATTCCTGCCGATTTTGGCCCCTGCGCAGACATGGACAAAGTGCCAGACACGGGAGCCCTCCCCAATGGTGGCACCTTCATCAACGATAGCGCTCTGATGTACCGAGTAGTTCATGTCAGTATTCCAGCGGAAGTGAGACCGTTTTGCCGTCGCGTGCGGAAAGGTAGGCCGCTATCAACAGCTCAAGGGATTTCAGCCCCTCTCGACCATCGGTCTCGGCTTCCGCCTCGCCCCGCATCACATCGATCACGTTCTTGTAGTAAAGCGGATGACCAAAACCGTAAACGGATGTGGTTTCGTAGTTGGCCGATTGTATATGTTCGTCATAGTTCCGGGGCTCATCGAAATCCCAGTGCTGGATGTCATTCACGGCGACGCCACCCACCCGAACGGTGCCTTTCTCGCCGAGTATGGTGATGCTACCTTCCATGTTCTTCGGATAGGTCAGCATAGTCACGCTCATGGAGCCCAGTGCGCCATTTCTCCACCGAAGATTCATCACACCGGTATCTTCCACCTCGATATCCCGCGTCGTGCTCATCATTGCCTGAACCTTGTCAACCGGACCAATCAACCAATCCAGCAGGTCCACGTAGTGACTCGCCTGGTTCATGAATGCGCCACCATCGAACTCCCAGGTACCCCGCCATTTGGCCTGGTCATAGTAGTCCTGGGGTCGGGTCCAGAATACGTTCAGGTGAACCATGTGGATTTTTCCGAACCGTTTTTCGGTGATTGCGCGCTTCAGCAACTGCAGCGTTGTATTTCGACGATTCTGCTTTACAACAAACATCCGCACGTCCGCCTCGTCACACGCCTTAACCATCCTCACGCCATCCTCCCAGCGGGTCGCCATGGGTTTTTCTGTCATTACATGAACTTTGTATTTTGCCGCTAAAACCGCCTGGCTTGGGTGTTTTCCGCTGGGTGTGCAGAGTACCACCATGTCGAGCTGCTCCGTCTTCAGCATCTCCTCTAGGTGCTGATATCCGGGCACTCCATATTGCTTCACATGCCGCGCAAGCACTCCGGGGTCGATATCACACACCGCCGCCAGTTCGATGTTCTCCGCGTGTTTTTCTATAGAGCCAAAATGATTCTTGGAGATGCGGCCACAACCAACGATGGCTATTCGTATTTTACGGTCTGTTATAGTCGGGAACATTTCTGGTGTCCTGTATCTGTTTGCGTCTGATTGCCTGGGCAGTGGAAGGAACCACCATCGCTATGGGTGTCCATTAGAAGCACCATCTCTCTGGGCCAGGCGCACCTCCTGTTCCAGTGCGTCTATCTCCGCCCTTAGCGCTTCGTACTCCATGAGCTTGCGTTTCAGGAATCTGGCTGCGAGGGCTGTCTTTTCTGCCACTCCTGTTGGAGTCAGCAAGTAGGCATAGCCCAGCTTGTTACTGCTGTTTCGGAAATTTTTTATTTTCACCAGGCCTTTCTCCGTCAGCGCCCGCACGCAGTAGTTCACACCGCCCAGACTGATCCCCAACCTGTCAGCAATCTCTCGCTGGGTTAGGTCCGGATGCGACTCCAGAAGTCTTAGCACGCGAAACCGCTTATCTTCTTGTGCCGTGGCAGGACGACGGGGCATATATTTAAAAGGGTTTTGGTATTTTTCAGGCAGGCTACCGCAGGATCGTGCATATCGCGCAACCCGGGCCTCTTGCTTAGTGGAGCTTTATGCAAGAGTTGAATTCTGTTCAAACGTGAACATAATAAACGATTTGACGTCAACCAGGGAACCTGGAAACTGGAATTTTCTCACAATTTTGCAACAAACAAGCCACCCAGGGATTCTACACACCCCAATACAGACAGTGCGAGTAGAACCGACATACATTAAATTCCGCACCTGAGGCCTGCCACTCTCCCGGGAGAAATTCATCAGGCAAATGCAAAAATTCTCTCAAATTGCCCCTGGCAGCTTGATCATTCCTTTAAATATGGCCACTATATCCCCCTGGATATCACCTGCTATTCCAGAAAGGGAAACCGGATGGACAACCAAGCCGCCTGGCACCTGATACACTCCAAACCGCGCCAGGAAAGAGTCGCGCGCGAACAGCTGGAGAGGCAGGGCTTTCAGACCTACCTGCCGGAAATCCGGCAACCGGGGCGTTCCCGTATCTCGATAGCGCCGCTCTTCCCCCGCTATCTTTTCATACGCCTAACCGCGGGGCTGGACGACTGGACCCCCATCAGGTCCACCCGAGGTGTCAGCAGCCTCGTGCGCATAGGGATGAACCCCGCCCGGATCCCCGACCAACTGGTTGAACATATAAGGAAAAGAGAAGGAAAAGACGGACTTCATCAGCTTCCGGTCAGGGCCTTTAACAGTGGTGATCGGATCCGGTTGGTCAGTGGACCCTTTACCGACTGTGAGGCCATATTCTGCGAACAGAGGGCAGAGAACCGGGTAATTATCCTTTTGGATATGATTGGCAAACAGAACCGGGTTGAGGTTTCTGCCGATAATATTGCCAGGTTCTAGCCAGGGCCTTTTATTCGCCCAGGCAGTTTGCGAAAAACCCTATCTAACTGAAATTAAAATTAATTATTAGAAATCCGGCAAGTTTTCAGAAATTCGCGGCGAGGGCGCCGCTCCTACAGATCTTCCAAACCGGATATTGAAGCCTGCGTATCTCGCGCAAGCCGGTTTTTCGAGGTTGGCTCCTCGCCACCCGACCAATACACGGATAACTGCAAATTGCAGCCGACAGCGACCCCAGTCCACCTGGTTGCCGAATTTACAGTATATAAGCCTCTCAGTTTCAGTTATCATGCGCCTGCCATTAATCCGATAGAAGCTTAATAAACAGTCACTTAATATAATCCTCCCTCATCACAATCCATGACCTCGCTCGCCCAGTACCAGAGACTCCTCGGCTACGTCCGCCCTCATTGGCGGATATTCCTGATCTCTATAGTCGGAACCGTCGTACTGGCCGCGACCCAGCCTGCCATGCCCTACCTGATGAAGCCGCTGCTAGATGGCAGCTTTGTCGAGAAGGACCCGCAGATGATCGTGCTGGTGCCACTACTGCTGATCGGTCTCGCCTTGGTCCAGGGACTGGCAACAATTGTCAGCTCAGTGGCCATGGAGTCGGTCGCCACCAAGGTGGTATTCAACCTCAGGGAGCAGATGCTGCAGAAGCTGCTGTCCCTGCCGACCCACTTTTACGACAATAACTCGGCCGGCGTGGTACTCTCGAAAGTGACCTATGATGTGGAGCAGCTGACCAGCTCCGCCTCCTACGTGATAGTCACCCTGATCCGGGACTCACTCTCTATCATCGGCCTGCTGGCCCTGATGCTTTATCTCAACTGGCAACTGAGCCTCATCGCCTTCGTATTGATACCCGCGGTCGCCTTTTTCGTGCGCATTGTAAGTAAGCGCTTACGTACAATAAACCGCCAATTGCAAAAGCGCATGGGAGAGATGACCCAGGTGCTGGAGGAGGTGATTGGCGGAAATAAGGTGATCAAGCTGTTCGGTGGACAACGCCAGGAAAGTCAACGATTCTTCGAATCGGCCAACAAGGTGCGCCAGTTCAAGATGAAGACGGCGGTGGCCCATAACAGCAGCGTACAGATGAACCAGCTACTGGCGATCTGCGGACTGGCACTGATGGCTTACCTGGCGGCTCAACAGTCAGCCCAGGGGGGCTTTACCGTAGGGGAATTCGTCGCATTTTTCGGTGCCATGGCGATGATCCTCTCCCCCCTGAAGAAACTCACCAGCATAAACAACGAGTTACAACGCGGCCTGGCCGCAGCTGAGAGTGTATTTGAACTGCTGGATGAGCAACCGGAACCGGACCGGGGGACACGCAACCTTGAGAGGCCCAAAGGGTTGCTGGAGTGGCGTAACCTCGAATTTCGATACGGGAACGAAACCGAACCCACTCTTGGCAATATACAGCTGACAGTAGAACCCGGCGAAAACATTGCCCTTGTCGGTCCCTCCGGCAGCGGCAAGACCTCCCTGGTAAGCCTGATCCCCCTGTTTTACCGACCGAGTTCAGGACAGGTCTTAATCGACCAGACCGACGCCAGCGAGCTGCCACTATCGGTGCTGCGGGCTAACGTCTCCCTGGTCTCCCAGGATGTATTTCTGTTCAACGACAGCGTGCGGGCCAATATCGCATACGGCGGAAAAAGCGATGCCACGGACGAACAGATCCGGGAAGCCGCACGGGCAGCCAATGCCCTGGAATTCATCGAACAGATGCCACAGGGACTGGATACGCCGATTGGCGATAACGGCGTCCGTCTCTCCGGTGGCCAGCGCCAGCGCCTGGCCATTGCTCGAGCCCTGCTGAAAGACGCCCCTATCCTTATCCTGGACGAGGCGACATCAGCGCTGGACACGGAATCCGAACAACTGATCCAGCAGGCTATGGATCGCCTGAGAGCGGGACGTACTACGATCACCATCGCCCATCGACTCTCCACCATTGAGAATGCGGACCGCATCGTGGTCCTGAATGCAGGACAGATTGTGGAAGTGGGCTCCCATGTGGAATTGCTGGCGCAAGGCGGCCTCTACAAAAAACTCCACCAGTTACAATTCTCTGCCGGATAGAGCCCCGAATGGATTCTCAAGGCCCTTTTCCATGGCGACAGTTCATGCACCCCCGCTTCTGGCCCACCTGGCTCGGCCTCGGGATACTGCGCCTGCTATGCCTGCTGCCTTACCCGCAACAACTGAAAGCGGGACGCAGCCTTGGCAGGCTCGCCAGGCGCCTGCTCAAACGACGCGCCCACATTGCCGCAACCAATATCCGCCTCTGCTTTCCCAAGCTGACCCCGGCACAGCAGGAACAGTTGCTGCAAGACCACTTTGAGGCCATCGGCATGGGCCTCTTTGAAGCCGCACTCTCCTGGTGGGGAGATGATGAAACTGTTCGCGGTCTGGTACAGATAGAAGGCTTGGAACACCTCGAAGCCGCCAGAAGGGAGGGCCAGGGGGTGGTGCTGGTAACCGGTCATTTCACTACCCTGGAACTGGCGGGACACATGCTCAGCCTGCACAACCACATGGGTGCAATGTACCGACCGATGAAAAACCGGCTGATGGACAGGCTGGTCCTGCGCGCCCGAAGGCGGCGGCTCAGCCCTGTGTTCAGGCGGGACGACATCCGCACAATGGCTCGCCACCTGAGGAAGGGAGAACCGATATTCTACGCCTACGACCAGAACTACGGCCTGGGACACGCGCTCTTCATCCCCTTCTTCAATATGCCAGCTGCCACCATCACGGCAACGTCACGCTTTGCCAGCATGGGGAAGGCCCGGGTAATACTTTATTTTCCCAGGCGACTGGCAGATGGAAGCTACCGGATCCAGGTGACCCCACCGCTGGAAAACTTTCCCTCCGGAAATGATGAGCAGGATACGCGGCTACTCAACAGAATGCTGGAACAGGCCGTATTGGAGGCCCCGGAACAGTACTTCTGGATTCATCGTCGCTTCAAGACGCGCCCGGAAGGGCTCGATCCGGTATACTAAACCTTTTGTCGAACACACCCCTAGCAGCCCTCGGAGAACCATGCGAATCGCCCTGATCACCGCTGACTTCGCCCCAAACATCGGAGGGGTAGCCTCTCATGTCGTCGAACTGGGCAAGGCACTGGCTGACCTGGGAGAAGAGGTGCACGTCATTACCCGCCCCTTGGGCGAAATGCGGGAGAGACATCGACACTGGCAGGGAATGCAGGTTCACCGGCCTGCCATTCCCAGCGGCAAGCCGATCTACAGCTGGCTGCTGGGAGCCTGGCTGAAAAGATTTTATCACCGTCATAAGCCGGACATACTGCATGTACACGGGCTCAGACCCCTGGAAGCCAGCCGCAACCAGCCGGCACCCGTTATCTTTACCAACCACACCTCCGGCTACCTGAAACGAATCGCCAAAGGTGAGCGAGCACGCCAAGAGATGGGCCGCCGCCTGCAGCACGTTGCCCACGTTCTCGCACCCAGCCAGGAACTGTGTGACGCCACGCGAGCTGCGGGCTATGCGGGGCCAGTGGATTTCATTTCCAACGGGGTGGATACGAGCCGCTTCACTCCGGGCCCAACCAACTTGCGGGCCGAGTTGGGGATCACAGCCGATGAGGTTGTGGTTTTGCTGGCGCGACGCCTTGTGGAGAAGAACGGCGTATGCGTTTTCGCCGAGGCGGTGGCCGCGCTGAAGGGACTACCGGTACGCCTCCTGTTCGCTGGCGATGGCAGTGAACAGAACAAAGTGGAATCGATCCTCAAGAAGAACGGGATGCACGAAAACAGCCTGTTCATGGGCGCGGTACCCAACACCCAAATGCCTGGCGTCTATCGGCTCGCGGACCTCTCCGCGCTTCCCTCTTTTATGGAAGCGACCAGCATTACCGGACTGGAGTCGATGGCTTCAGGCCTGCCCCTGGTGGGAACCCGGGTGGGGGGAATTCCGGCCCTGATCGTCGAAAACGAAACCGGCCTGCTGGTAGAGCCAGGCGATCCGGCTACGCTGGGCCAGGCGCTTCATACACTGGTGGAAAACCCGGACCAGCGCCAATCTATGGGAATTGCCGCAAGACAACGGGCAGTGGACCACTTCGCATGGTCCCATATCGCCGTATTGACCCGGGATATCTACAGGCAACATCTGAATTCAGGATAGCTCGATGATCAACGCAGTAATCTCATACCTGAAACACTCTCCCCTGGCCACCGGAAAATCGAAGCTTTACAAGCTGTTTCGGCGGCAGATCGAGAACATGGATCCGGTCTGGTGCCAATATGATGGCGATATTCATTTCCTGGCAGACCTGAGTGACCGAATTCAGCGCCACGTGCTGATGTATGGTGGCTATCGGACAGAGCGTCGCCACAAAAATTTTATGATCGGGCGTGTTCAACCGGGCCAGGTCATCCTCGACATTGGAGGCCACGCCGGGTACTACACCCTACTGTTTGCGAAATACACTGGCAGCACGGGGCGAGTTTATTCGTTTGAGCCGAACCCTGACAATCACGCCATTCTTGAGAAGAATATCCAGCGAAACGGGTTCGACAACGTAGAACTGCGTAGAGAAGTCGTGTCCGACACCAGCGGACCGTTACGGCTCTATCTGCCACACCAGGAGAATACGGGAAACGGATCGCTTTACGCCTCGCCGGATACGGCATTTGGAAATATCGAGGTACAGGCCATCAACCCCGACCGTTTTTTTCAGGACAAGGGTATTGAAAAGATTGACCTGATCAAGATCGATGTAGAAGGTCACGAGGAGAATGTACTGCGCGGACTGGCTCACTACCTCTCCCAGCCGGCAGGGACCTGCCCCGAAGTATTTGTGGAGGTCAACGAACTGACACTACAGCGCGCGGGGAAAACACCGGAGCAAATTTTTCAGCTCATGGACAGCATGGACTACAGCGCCTACCGGATAGAGGATGGAGGTGTGGCAAAGCATGTTGACCAGCCCTTCTGCGACAACCTCATATACTTCAAGAAGAGTGGGAAAATGGAATGAAAAAAGTCCTCCTGGCATTTGGTACCCGCCCCGAGGCGATCAAGATGGCGCCGGTTATCCGGGCACTTGAAGCGCACCCTGAACTACAGCCCGTCACCTGCGTAACGGCCCAACACCGCCATATGCTGGATCAGATACTTGGCCTGTTCGATATCACTCCAGAGTTCGACCTGGACCTGATGCAGCCCGACCAGGACCTCGCCAGGTTAAGTGCGCGTATCCTCGAAAACCTTACACCCGTCTTACAACAGGTCGAGCCTGCGGTCGTACTGGTTCAGGGAGACACCACAACCACCTTCATGGCCGCGCTGGCAAGTTTCTATCTTCAGATACCCGTAGGACATATTGAGGCTGGGCTGCGAACGGGCGATCTTAAGGCCCCGTTCCCGGAAGAGGCCAATCGTGTACTGACCAGCCGCTTGGCTCGATGGCACTTTGCGCCAACCGATAACAACCGTAAGGCATTGATCAGGGAAGGTGTTCCCCGTGATCGCATCTACAAGACGGGGAATACCGTTATCGACGCCCTGCACTGGATTCAGGGACGCATATATAGGGGTGAGTGCTCGGACAAGACACAGGAGCTACTGTCGAAATTCAGCAGACCCTTCATCCTGGTTACAGGTCATAGACGGGAAAGCTTCGGCCACGGGTTCGAATCCATCTGCCAGGCGCTGAAAACGGTTTCGGAAAATCACCCGGACATGGATATCGTCTATCCCGTACACCTCAACCCCAATGTACAGGAACCGGTACTCCGGCTGCTGAATAACTGCCCCAACATCCACCTGATTGACCCTCTGGGCTACGAGCCTTTTACCGCCCTGATGGGCTATTCACAACTGGTAATCACGGACTCCGGCGGTGTACAGGAGGAGGCCCCCGCCCTGGGCAAACCGGTACTGGTCACACGAAACAAGACGGAGAGAACCGAGGCACTGGATGCCGGTGTAAGGCTGGTTGGAACAGATCGGGATGCTATTGTATCCGAAGTCGACAGACTGCTGAACGATCCGCCCTACTATCAGCAGATGTCAAACGCGGCTAACCCCTATGGCGACGGTACGGCGGCAAACCAGATAGCCGCCATACTCGGCGACGAGCTTTAAAGATTCCAGCCACCGGAAAAATACACCCCGCTGCTCCCAGAAGAGCTGCAGCCCGACCGAGACAACGATGCAAAGCGAACGATTACTCTCAACGACCAGACCCGACAAGCAGTTCTGGCTCAGCCTGCTGGTGGTCTTGCCGCTACTGCTGCTTCCCATTGGTCGCAGCGCTGAACTGCCCATAGCCATCATGGCACTCTGGGGGATATGGAGAGCCGCCACAGGCTTTGCTTCTCTGGCAGCACTTCCACAGGCCCGCCACTTCACACTGCTGTTTTTGCTGATATGGCTGCCCATCGTTCTCTCCTATCCAGACTCTGCAAATGCCGGACAGACGCTGAGGGTCGCTGTCAGTTACCTACGCTTCTATTTTGCCGGTCTTTTTATCATTACCGCCCTTGTTCACACCCCGATCCCGGCACTCACCAGTCGAACCATCTCGTGGTTTGTTTTGTTCCTGCTTTTCGATGCCCTCGTACAGTCCAGCTTTGGCAGCGACATTTTTGGGTTTCCATACGCCTATGGGCGAGTCAACGGATTATTTGGAGAGGACCTGAAACTGGGGATCGTGCTTTCCCTGCTATCGCCGTATGCACTATTCCTCAGCAGCAGGAGGAGCCTGGCCACAGGCGTAGTCGTCTGGTGCCTGCTACTCCTGATAGTTCTTTTAACCGGCAGTCGTGCGAGCTGGATTATGCTGGCCGTCAGCACTGCCGGTTATCTCTACTTCCAGCTCAAGGACAAGGGAAAAAAGGCTCTCCCCTATGTTCTTTTGATCGCAACGCTCTTTCCGGCCGGCTCGCTCGGTATATACCTGGGTTCTGATTATGCCAAACAGCGCATCGATACCACGATGCTTATTTTTGAGGGGGACAGGACTTCGGTAGACTACGCGCTCTCAACCCGGCTGCCCATCTGGGAGGCCGCGATCAAAATGCTGGAGAGACACCCGCTGAACGGGATAGGTGCACGATCCTTTCGTGACGCCTATTTTGATTACGTCGATAGTGATGACAAATACCATGAGATAGGCATTACCCCGACGCACACCCACCAGATACTCCTTGAGGTAGGCGCGGAAACAGGCCTTATCGGGCTCGCTTTTCTACTGGCATTCTATTTCGTTATATTCCGTAATCTCTTTAGAAATCGGGCCAATAATCTGTCCAGTGCGCCATTTGCCATCTCACTCTTGGTGGCGATATTTCCAATCAACACCCATCTCGCCATCTACTCCTCTTTCTGGGGTATGATTCTCTGGCTTCTGATAGCATTTTACTGCGCCACAATGGGACCAGAACAGAAACGGCCAAAAACATGAGCAAGCTTCCCTTATCGGTATTTATTGTCGCGAAAAACGAAGCAGACCGAATTACCACGACTATAAATAGCGTGCGTGAATTCGTCGATGAGATCATCGTTGTAGACAGCGGTAGTGACGACCAAACGGTGGAAGTATCCACCAAACTGGGTGCGCAGGTAATTTATAATCCGTGGGAGGGATACGGACAACAAAAGGCATTCGCAGAAAAACAGTGCCGAAATGAATGGGTTCTCAATCTCGACGCAGATGAGGAAGTCTCGCCCCAACTGGGCCAGGAAATAGTAAAGCTTTTCGAGTCCGGCGGACCGGCTTGTTCAGCGTATACCCTGCCGATGCTGCCGGTATACTCATTTCAGGAAAAGCCGTATCCATGGATGTTACACAATCACCCGGTTCGGCTCTATAACAGGCAAAGTGCGTACTATCACGATGATGCGGTTCATGACTCCGTGATTGTGAAATCGGGTGACATCGGGCATCTCTCAGGCCACGTGCTGCATCGATCATTCAGATCATTGGCGCATCATGTCGAAAAGATGAACTTCTATTCCGATGCACAGGCCAAGGGCCGCTCAGAAAAGGGAAAATACCCCACGTTTTTTGAACTGTTGGTCCTACCCCTGTTTGCTTTTTTGAAGTGCTATTTTTTTCGCAGGGCATTCCTGATGGGCACTGACGGCATCGTATTGAGCCACATGTACGCCTTCCAGCGTTTTTTGCGAATCGCCAAGACCCGGGAACTCAGAACACAACGGAAAACTCTTGAAAGCCGTAGCACAGACACCCCTGACTAAGACATGTCAACGGGCCTTACTCCTCCAACTTCCTGAATACCCCGCGGGTGGTTACCAGAAAGTCTACCCGGCCATCCAGTAACGCGCGTAGACACTCCTCAGGACGGCAAATGATAGGCTCCTCGTGAGCATTGAAACTGGTATTTACCAGAACCGGCAATCCAGTCTTCTCTTTGAAGCGCCTCAAAATTGCACTGTACAGAGGATTCTCACTGTCACGAACAATTTGTGGGCGTGCTGTTCCGTCCACATGCACAACGGCGCCGATCTTGTCCGCCCACGCTGGATTTACCCGGGTAGTAATGGTCATAAAGCGGCAGGCATATTCATTGGAATCGTCAATATCGAAAACTTCTCTTGCATCCTCTTCCAGTACGTAAGGCGCAAAAGGCATAAACTCGGTTCTCTGTAGCCGCTTGTTCAGGGTCTTGTTTATTCCATCATCCCTGGGATTGGCTATGATACTCCGCGCCCCAAGCGCCCTTGGGCCAAATTCCATTCTCCCGGTATAGATTGCACCAATCTCATCACGTGAAATCAAATCTGCCGCTATTTCAGCCGGGTCTCCATCCAGTAGTTTCAGCCTGCTATCCTTTCTGAACAGACTATCGGCCTGATCATCATACTGTCCGCCCAGATACACATCATTCAATCTTCGACGATTATGGAAAAACGCGGAATCGCCATCTCTCTCTAGCAGGTAGTCAAGAGCACCTCCAATGACCAGGCCATCATCCCCCATGGCGGGACAGACGAATATCTCGTCTACACCGGTACTTTCACAAACCAGTTTATTCAACCTGACATTGGCAAATGCACCACCTGCCAACGCCAGCTTTTTTACCCTATTCTGTCGCATGATGGTTTGAATGGATTTAAGCGTAAACACCTCCAGCAACTCCTGCACCGATGCGGCGACATCTTCTCGCGATGACCTCCTCGCCATCTCAAAAATGGCCTTTTTCATCTCCTTGTTGTTCGCAAAGTCGCTATCGACCTCACCATTTTCCAGGATCCTGAAATGCGAGGCCATCTCCTCGTATAGTGTTGGCTTCCCATATGCCGCCAATCCTGTCAGCTTTCCTTCGTGTCGATTGATTCTGAAACCAATCGCCTGGGTTGAATATCCATATGCGAGCGCAAGACTATTGGTGTAACTCTTCGTCAGAAATCCCTTGTCGTCGCCAAAAAGACATGACAAACGGTTATTTGCTGACAGTAGCCTGGCACTGTAATAAACATTGTCACCACCACCATCTGACGTATATGCGAGGATATCTTCTCCTGGAAGATAGAAAAGTGCGGAGAGGGCGTGAGCCTTATGGTGATTGGAAAAATAGATCTGAATGTCACTTCGTAAACCATTCTCCCTGCAGAATCTATCCTTGTTAAACACCTCTTCAGCATGAACGGTTCCGCGTTTCCACATGTGACCTGCCAAACTTTTATGACGTCGTCGGCCCTTCTTCCTCTGGATGGCAAACCTGAAACGATCGAACCAGCCATAGTCCAAATAGACCGTGGGATACGATCCCCTACTGAGTACAACAACTTCCAGCTGATCACGTCGTACACCAGCAACCTCAAGAACGTGCTCAATTGCAAGATCTGGGAAACCACCGTCACATTTTACCCTGGACAGCCTTTCCTGATGTACGGCAGCAAGAAGCTCGTAATCGTTGAAAAGTGCCGCCGCCGAGTCATGCGGTCCGCTGTGTATTGACAAAATAAATGACACAAAAATAATCCTGCTAAGTTATTGTAAAACTGCGCCAGGCGCCCGATCGGTACACGCACCCGGAACCACACCCCACCCCAAAGTGATTGGTCGTGCATTTTTGTTACCACCTGGCCAATCGAACATTTCGATACCTCGATAGGAAAACCCGGGCAACAACCGATACACTTCGGGCACTTCACCCTCGCCACCGGTAATCCAGACCACCAGGCTTCCGTTCTCTTTCAATGCCTCTTTTGAAATCCATGGGGCTTTCTTGTAGTCACCCTCGAGAAATACCGAAGGCCGTGAAGGAGAACGCATTGCTACAAGCCCACCAAGCCAACCATCTGCTGTGACTATTTTCAGCCTGCAACCCGTTACTGAGACCCAATTGCGCTCCAGTCTTGAAGCAATCTCCGTATCCGGCCAGACAGTTCGGGTGGGCCTTTCCGCGTACCTGGCACTGACTATCCCCTTGAGACCATACATGGACGCAAGGAAAACAAACAACAGCATTCCGGCAAGTAAAAACCGACCGATTCGACCCGTTTCCCACGGAGTACCAAGCAGTACGACTGCCATAAGCCCAACAAGGCTTAGCATTGGCATTCCCCACATTGATCGCAATTCGGTTCCGCTGACAAGAGGGATAATACAGGCAATCAATACAGGACCAAGCCCGAACACGAGCAGATATTCCCTATCGGCCTCGCTGATGTCCGGTTTTTGCAAAGGTATTGAACCAGTCGCCTTTTTTAGCAACCCTCCCGACCAGAGCAAAATCAACATAGGCAAAACGGCAGCCAGCTGGGCAGACAGGAATTCCAGGCTTTTTAACGGGCGCATCAGGAGCGTTCCCACACGGCCACTTCTTTGATTCAGGTAAGAAAGCGACGGAAAGTCATTCTCCAGCAGCCAGTAGATATGGGGCGCTGCCACTAGTAAGACGATGCCTACGGCAAGATATGGGCCCATAGTGGAATAGTGTTTTCTATAGGCAGGCCGGCTAAGGCTATAGATGAACATCAGCGCCATGAGAAGAAGGACGGTATATTTGCTCAGCAGCCCTATTCCACCCGTCAGCCCAAGCAGAATCCACCATATCGCCTGACCAGACCGCAGTGCCTTGTAGTAAAACAGGATCATTGCCGCCCATACGGGCATCTGGGCAACGTTATGGTTGAATTCGACAGTTGGAAGAGAATAGTAGTAGACCCCGACCAGGCAAATGACACCAACGACGGCATCTCTGCTTCCAATCAATTCCCTGCCCAGAAAGTAAATCGCTATAAAACTAATAGCCATCGATAACTGACCGAGCAAGAGCGGCCCCATATCACCTGCCAACTGAAACGAGGCCTCTACCAGCCAGGAAGGGAGAGGCGGATGCTTGTAGTACCCCAGTTGCCATTCGTGCCCCCAAGCCAAGCCCTCCCTTACCACATCAAGGGGCAGACTGGTATGGAACAGCATGGGAACCAACGTCCAGATTACAACCTGAAATATCACCAGGCCTGCAAGCAACTGCCTGGGAGAGAGTGTATCAGCACGAAACATTGGCATACCTGATCACCGACAGGCTCCGTATCCTGTCACTTTTTTAAACCCGCTCTTGATCACAATGACAACCGCTTCATGATTGACTCGGGAATTGCTTTTATCACCAGCATTATGATCTGCCAAAACCAGGGCACGTAGGCAACATTACGCTTCTTATCAATCGCGCTGTGTATGCCACGTGCAACCTGATCAGGTTTTGCCCATAACAGTCCCTTTTCAAATCCGGCAGTCATAGGCGTGTCCACGAAACCCGGCTTGATCGTGACGACATGAACACCGGACTTATAAAGCCGCTGACGCAAACCCTGCAGATAAAGGGTGACGGCACCCTTGGCCGAGCCATAGATGTAGTTCGATTGCCGCCCCCTGTCACCGGCAACGGAACTGATCACTGCAATCGTTCCATGGGCCTGCCCTTCAAACCTGTTAGCGAGTAAGGTAAGCAGTGAAAACACGCTCAACGCATTGGTAGTAAACTCCTTCATGGCCAGATCGAAATCCCGTTCACATGCCTCCTGTTCACCAAGCGTTCCATGGGCAACAAGCACAATATCGATACCGCCCAAGGCTTCAGCCGCCTCTTCGACAACCTGTTCATGCCTGTGCATTTCGTTTAGATCGAGCACGATCGTTGCCAAGGACCCGGCCCCGCGAACAGAGAGATCTGCTGCGATTGCATCGAGTCGCTCCCTGTTCCTGGCAATCAGGCAGAGATGATGCCCTTTCCCTGCCCAAATACGGGCTGTCGCTTCTGCTATGGCCGAGGTAGCACCGATAACGAGTACTTTCATGAGTTCAGCCCCAGGCGAATCGACTGGCCGGATACAAACTTGTCTATCGCTTGGTAGCGGGTCCTGATCTCGTTGAAATCCGCCCACGCCGGGTATCCCGCCTTAAATGTCTCCTCGCTCATTCTGGAATCCTTCGTCAGGTAGAGACGCCCTCCATGATCGAGCATTATCCTGTCCAGTTCATCCAGTAGACTAAAAACCGCCGGCTCCACCTTGAAATCGAGGGCCAGTGTATAACCCTCCATAGGGAAGGAAAGCAGGTTATCGTTCGCGCTCCCGAATACCTTTAGAACGGCGAGAAAAGATCCGCGGCCGGAATGGCTGATTCGTTCAAGCATATGTTTGATACCCTCCAGACCCGAGGATTTTGGCAGAACAAACTGGTACTGCACAAACCCCTTTCTTCCATAAAGCCGGTTCCAGTTCTGCAAAGAATCCAATGGATAAAAAAATGAATGGAGAGAGACAATACTCTTTTTCCCCGAGTGCAACACCTTGTTGTAATAGAGCGCATTGAAGAGCTTCACGGTTAGCGGATTGAGCAATCCAGACGGCATATTGCAGGGTATTGAAATCCCTTGCCCTGGTTTCGCGTTCAGCGACCCCTTCTGCGCATGCTCTCCAAGCACTAGCAGTGACCGCCCGAGCGCTTTCCCCCGGGCGAGGCAATCTATCCACGCTACCGAGTAGCTCGCACCGGAAGCCTCCTCGAACGCACGTAACGTAGCCTCGATGTCCGGGGTCTTTATAATTGTTTGCTCCATTTCCCCGGATTTTATCCGCCGCAATTTCAAACTGGCCGAGAGAATCATCCCTGTCAGCCCCATACCTCCACACGTAGCGCGAAACAGATCTGGCTTTTCATCTGGCGTGACCGTGACCACTTCACCACTTCCCAGTAGCAGATCGATCCGGTCTACATGATCACAAAATGTACCGTCCACATGGTGGTTTTTTCCATGTACATCGCTGGCTATTGCACCGCCGATGGTTACAAATCGGGTCCCCGGAGTAACAGGCAGAAACCAGCCGCGCGGAACAAACGTCGATACAATCTGATCCAGTGAGACTCCCGCAGAACAGGTCAGCAATCCCGATTCCTCGTCGAATGCAACATACCTGTCGAGGTAACGACTACCCAGCATATTCTGATAGAGGCTGCTGTCGCCGTAGCTGCGCCCCAACCCCCTGGCAATTACCCTGTCAGCGGACCGAATCCGTTGACTGCAATCGCTGAAGGAGGCAGGGTAGACAACCTCGGTTTCGATCTGCGGATACCTGCCCCAGCCTGACATCTTCATCCTGAACACCCCATTGTGCCAGGTGCTCTTGCAACGAAAACAAAGCGCTTGTCAAGCCGGTACTTGATGACATACCCGATAGTCAAACCGATGGCCCCACCCAGGTAGCGCATGGCATCGGTACCAAACATCCAGTGAAACATATACTCGATAAGCCAGAAAAGAAGCGTGGTAAATATGCCCATGAAAGAATAAAGGAAAAACAGCCTTCCATCGTGGGCCAGCCCATCCGATCTGAACTCAAAGATATGCCTTTTTTCCAGAACATACTTGATAGGTAGACCGGTAAGCGTACCTACCAATATCGACAACTCGATGGCATGGATGCCGCTGTACAGCCAGATTACCATCGCCTGGGCGCCAAGGTTTGCGGCAGTTGCCACGGCGGCAAACAGGGCATACAGAATGGCGATGCGCGCTACACTTTTCACACTCCCACCCTTGCCAGAGAAAATACCAGGATAAATAGAAGACCCACCAGCCAGCTCGGGCGATCCTTGATTGCAAACACCACAGGATCATCATGCATGTGACCTCTATGGGCAATCAGCCAGACTCGTGATATCCAGTAAAGAAGAAGCGGGCAAGCCAACCAGATAAACTCAGGTGTCGTGTAGAGTTCAGCCGTATGCTGGTCCTGAATGTAAAGAGCCAGCACCAGGACCGCCAGGTAGCCAGACCCGGTTCCCATGCTGGACACGACTTCGAGATCATCCTGAATATAGCCACGCCCGGACAACTTTCCCTCCCGACCCCGCTCTCTCGCCATCCGCAATTCGTTGAACCTTTTCATGAAAGCGAGGGACAAAAAGAGGAACATTGAAAAAGTCAACAACCAGAATGACAGGGATGCATCAATCACCGCGGCCCCGGCGATCAGGCGCAATGTATAGAGCACGGCAAGTGTAATGGCGTCAACAATAACACTCTGTTTGAGACGCAATGAATAACCCAGGGTCACCAGGAAATAGGCTGCGAGAACCATGCTGAACTTTGTCGGTAACAGCAGACTGGCAATGGTCGCAGCCAAGCCCAACAGAAGTGGCCAGGCCACCCAGCCCTGAAGGAGCGAGAGATCGCCGCAAGCAAACGGTCGATGCTTTTTCCTGGGGTGGCTCCGGTCATCTTCCACGTCGACAAGGTCGTTTAACAGGTAGACAGATGACGCAATAAGACCAAACACCAGGAAAGCCAGAAAGGTCGAAAGCAATACGCCAACTTCCTGATAGCGATGCGCCGCAAACAGGGGAACAAAAAGAAGCAGGTTTTTTACCCACTGATGGGGTCGTATTGCCCGAAGCAGGGAAACAGGAAACGGGCGTTTTTGGCTACTGAATACCCGAACCAGGTCCACATCTTGTTTAACCCGAGCCTCCAGACGTGGAGAGTCGCTGACCAGGTAAGCATGGTCTGCACTCTTCCAGACGGGCAGGTCGACAACCCCGTTGCCTATATAGTCGTACCCCCCGCTACCATAGCGCTCAACCAGAAGGTCCCGCTTTTTACCCGCCTTCAAGTTGATACCATCCCGGGTTGCCAGTACTTCATCAAACAGGCCCAAATGGCCGGCTATCGCTGCCGCCGGCTTCTGGTGGCTGGCAGTGGCCAACACCAGATGCCTACCCCGCGCTTTCTCCTGGCGCAGCCAGTCAATCAGTGGCTTGTTATAGGGGAGCGAGGCCGGGTCAATTTCGCAGACACTGGCCAACTTGGCCTTGAGCTCCGCCTTGCCGGTCAGCAACCAAAGCAGGAGTCGGATCACCAGCAGCGGGTACTCCGATATATACCGATTCGCCGACTCGAACAAAAGATCGGTTTTTACCAGGGTTCCATCCAGGTCGACTACAAGTGGCTTGGCATTCATCTTTCGCTAAACCCGCCCCTCTCCGGGGAAGAGCGGCGACACGCCGTCATGACCCGCAGATTCATACAGCCCCAGAGTCTGGCTTATCATGTTTCCAATAAGAAACGATCGGTTTTCCATAACTGGAGGCAACGGCTCAAGCAACTTCTTGACCGCCCCATCAACATCGCCCAAGCCAATCCGGCCCGCCGGATAAAGTTCAGCCAACACCTCGCCCACACCTCCATGATCATACCCGATGACCGGGCGCCCCAGTGATAGCGCCTCCAGTACAGTGCGCCCGAACGATTCCGGACGGGTGGACAACGACATGACGACATCGCATTGACTGTAAACCTCCCTCATGTCATCACGCATTCCGGTAAAAATCACTGACTCGCGCAAACCCATCTCCTCAACCCAATCCCTAATCTGCCTCGCATAAGCGCGTCGCCGGGGATCTTCACCACCTATGATCAACCCGTTGGCATCGACACCCTGGTGTCGCAAATCGGCCAATATCTGAAGAAAATCCCGGTGGCCCTTTAACCTCGTCAACCTCCCCGGGAGGCCCAAACTCAGGCCACGTGCAAGTTGAGGGTAACTCGATTGCCAGGACGACATCCACTCTTCACCAGGTTGAAAACCATAAGGAAACTGAGCGGGATCCACCCCCCTGTAGATAAGTTTGATTCGTTCCGGATCCGTATTGGGATAGTTCTCAAGAATATATCGTCTGACCGTATCAGAAACCGCAATAACTGTCTGGCCTCGGGTCATCACCGCACTATAGGTTGATACCGAATGCAGCCCATGTACGGTGGAGACCAGGTATGGGCGAGCTTCCACAGGCATTCCCCGCCACGCCAGGTAGGCAACCCAACCCGGAACTCGAGAGCGGTAATGAAGCACGTCAACACCCTGCTCCCGCAAGAAACGCCGCAATGGCCAAATCAATCGCAGGGTCCAGGGTGACTTCCGGTCTACCGGCCAGGAAAAGTGTTCACTGCCTTCCTTCTGTAACTGGTCAACCATTCGTCCCCCGGACGAGATAACCATTGAACGGTGCCCACGTGTCGCCAAGGCACGGGCGATCTCGAGGGTGCCCCTTTCGACACCACCGCTCTCCAGTGCCGGAACCATCTGGAGAATGGTCAACCGACTCACAACCACTCCTCCACCATCCAGGTCGCACAACGGGTGGCCTCGTCAAACACGCCCGGCGCCCGGCTCAGGACCCCGCTTTCCCGCCACTGCCGGAAAGGCGTCACCGACCCCTCGAGGATCAACCGCTCAAGGCCGCGACTGACACGACCCTCCCCCTTTCGTTCGAGGCCGATCAGCCCCACGGCCGCACCCGAAGTGATCGCCTCGTAGACCATGGAGACAGAATCCTCGCTGACCCAGGCCACATGGCTTCGCGCCAGCTGTTCCGCCACCCAGCCGGGCCCGGTCTGTTGCCACGGCACCAGGAGAAGATTCGGCAGTTGCAGGACGGCTATTTTCGGCATGAAGCCCGCCGGTGTACGGCGGGAGTCGCCGAGAACAAACCGCTCACCGGGCTGCTCACGGACGACCATCTCGAGCTGCTCCAGTACCGCGTCATCGTGCCAGCCACAATGGGACGAATTCCCCCCGAGCAGGATCAGCGTCTGCGATGCACTATGCGTCTCGGAGGCGGTGTCCTCCCTTTCCATGCCCGAAGGGGCAGCCTCACCGCCAGGACCTTTCTCCGCGGACAGTTTCGCATCGGGGGCGTCACACCCACGGGGGGAAATGGTGTTCATCACCCCCCGGGTGAGGAACACGTTTTTCCCGGTCACTCCGTCGTGTTCCGGAGCCACGCAGAGATCGAACAGTCGCCGGGGCAGTGACGGCTTCATGATCACGACCGCCCGGCCACCGAAGGCTCGCCGGGCTGCCAATAGCGCCAGATGGGTGCGGTGCCCCGCACCCATGATCAGGTCCGGTGGTGGCTGCTTTTCGCCACGCGGAAAGCAGCCTGCAAGCCAGTCCAGAAACTGCCGAAACCGGCCGCCGACCGGAATATCTACCCGTTCAACATCGATGATTCGGGCAAGCGCGTTGCAGAGTCCTAGCGACTGATTCTCATGCCCCGGCTTGCCGTCGATGAGGCGCCAGATAACCAGCGGCTTATCGCTGCGGTCTTTCTGATTGTCCGGGGCAGGCTTCAAGATTGGACCAGTTTCTCAGTACGCGGGATCAAACATTCCTGTCAAAGCTCATCCCTATTCGTAGGAGGGTAGGGTGGGCACGCCTTTTGTGCCCGCAGAGCAGGGGCGGCCAGGGGCGATAACGTGGGCACAAACAACGTGCCCACCCTACGGGAATTTCTTATCAGGTCAGCGGACGTAGGTGAGCCACTCCGGATGTTCAGAACGGCGGCCGTGTACCTGGTCGAAGTACAGGGTCTGCAGTTTCTCGGTAATCGGCCCGCGGCTGCCGCTGCCGATCATCCGGTTGTCCACTTCCCGGATCGGGGTGACCTCCGCGGCGGTGCCGGTGAAGAATGCCTCGTCTGCAATGTAGACCTCGTCCCGGGTGATGCGCCGCTCCACGATCGGGATACCCAGCTCCTCTGTGAAGGAGAAGATGGTCTTGCGGGTGATGCCGTTGAGGGCGGAGGTGAGGTCCGGGGTATAGATCACGCCATCCTTGACCAGGAAGAAGTTCTCACCCGAGCCTTCCATCACGTAGCCGGCGGCATCCAGTATCAGCGCCTCGTCGTAGCCGTCGTTGACCGCCTCCTGCAGCGCCAGCATGGAGTTGATGTAGTTGCCGGTGGCCTTGGCCTTGCACATCATGGAGTTGACCTGGTGGCGGGTGTAGGAGGAGACCCGGATGCGGATACCGTTCTTCAGGTTGTCCTCGCCCAGGTAGGCGCCCCACTCCCAGGCGGCGATCATCACGTGCACGCCGAGGCTGTCGGCGCGGATACCCATCCCCTCGGAGCCGTAGAAGCAGAGCGGCCGCAGGTAGGCGGAGTCCAGGTTGTTCTCCCGCACCACGTCGATCTGTGCCTGGTTGAGGGTGGCCTCATCGTAGGGCATCTTCATGCCCATGATATGGGCCGACTGGAACAGGCGCCGGGTATGATCCTCCAACTTGAAGATGGCTGCGCCCCTGTCCGTCTTGTAGGCGCGAACCCCCTCAAAGACGCCCATCCCGTAGTGCAGGGTGTGGGTTAACACATGCACCTTGGCCTCACGCCAGGGCACCATCTCACCATCCAGCCAGATCCAGCCGTCACGGTCCGCGAAACTCGCCATCTATG
>JAPHTA010000134.1 GCA_026196475.1 Sedimenticola sp. | reverse complement strand
TCGAACCCGACTGCGACAAGCGATGAGAAGATACTGCTGAGAGAGCAGAACGAAGGCATCGTGACCCTGACGCTGAACCGGCCATCACAGTACAACAGCCTCTCGGAGGAGATGCTCGAATCACTGCAGCAGGAGCTGGCCCGAATTGCCTCTGATGAGTCAGTTCAATGCGTCGTCCTGGCGGCCAATGGCAAGGCCTTCTGTGCCGGGCATGACCTGAAACAGATGCGGGCCAACCCGGAGAAGGCGTACTACCAGTCGCTGTTTGCCGAGTGCGGCAAGATGATGCAGCAGATTGTCTCTTTACCCGTGCCGGTGATCGCCAGGGTTCAGGGGCTGGCAACCGCGGCCGGCTGCCAGTTGGTGGCCTCCTGTGACCTGGCCGTGGCGGTGGACTCCGCCACGTTTGCCGTGTCCGGTATCAACCTGGGGCTGTTTTGCTCAACACCGGCGGTGGCACTGTCCCGAAATGTCTCTCGCAAGCACGCCTTCCAGATGCTGTTCACCGGCAAATTCATCGACGCCGACACCGCGGTTGACTGGGGGCTGATCAACCAGGCGGTCCCTGCCGAAAAGCTGGATGAGGCGGTCAGAAGCCTGGCCGACAGTATCTGTGCAAAGAGCCGGGTACCTGTTATGGTCGGCAAGGAGATGTTCTATCAACAGCTCGGTATGGACCTGGCGGACGCCTATGCATTTGCCGGTGAGAAGATGGCCTGCAACATGATGAGCGAAGACGCGGTTGAGGGCATCGATGCGTTCATAGAGCGTCGACAGCCGACCTGGAAGGGGTGTTGAAGCATTCTGAATACCATGAACGATAGGTTGAGGGGGTATAAATACTCAGTGAGTTAGCTCATCACTGCTGTCCCATTAAGAAACACTTTGGTTGTTTATAACCTGCTGATTAAAATTGAAAATATAGTTCACAGTCCGGCAATGTGACATAGAAAATCAGTTAGTGCGTCCCTTCTACCGTCAAGCGGCACCGAGGTCCCTTCGGGAGAAGGATAGGATGAGGGAATATTAATAGTCAGCAAGTTGACTCTTGTTATCCCCTCACCCCAACCCTCTCCCTGAGGGAGAGGGAGTTTGTGGAACAGCGTGAGTTAGCTCATATTATACCCTCATCCGGACTCGCTCCCTGAGTGGGAGGGAGTTTATAGAACAGCGATAATATGAAACGACTCCCCCCGTTAATCGCACTGGCTTACCTGGAGGCGGCAGCCCGAACCCGCAGCTTTGCGGCGGCGGCAAAGGAGCTGCATGTCACGCCCGCGGCCATCAGCCAGCAGATCAAGGCCCTGGAAGCGAATCTGGGGGTTCAGCTCTTTGTTCGTCACCATCGCCGGGTCAGCCTGACACCCGCCGCCAGGGCAGCCCTGCCTGGTCTGGCGGAGGGCTTCGCCACACTTGGCGAGGCGGTGGATCAGATCAGGCTGTTCGGGGAATCCGAATGGGTCGTTACCGTTTGTGCAGAGCCCCTGTTCGCCACCAAGTGGATTGTCCCGCGTCTGCACCATTTCTACGAGCGCTGCCCGGAAGCGGAAGTTCGGCTCCAGGCCAGCCTGAATACGATCGACTGCGTCAGAAACGGTCTGCCGGGTGAGGCCGAGTTCAAACGGGCCGGTATCGACCTGTCGGTTCGCCTGGGGTATGGCAAGTACACCGACCTGGACGCAGAGCTGCTGCTGGCACTGGAAGTAGCACCTCTATGCGCACCGGGCGTTTGCAGGAAACTGGCCACCCCAGAATCCCTTCTCGAAATCCCCCTGCTGTGTGATCGCTCCCTCTCCCGCCTGGATGACGCGCCAGGCTGGCTGGAGTGGTTTCGACACATGGGGGTCACGCCCGGTGAACCGCTGCGGGAACAGCGCTTTGGCAATGGCCTGCTCGCCCTGGAGGCCGCGATAGCGGGGCAGGGAAGTGTGCTCGGCAGCGTGAAGCTGCTGAAAGGTGAGATCGATTCAGGCCACCTCGCGGTGCCGTTCGACAGTGCGATCGCCTGTCCGCAGGCCTACTATGTCACCTCTTATCAACAGGGGCTTGAACGGCCTGTCGCACGCATGTTTCGTGATTGGTTGCTGGAGAGCGCGGGTCAGCCGTAACAGCGCTGCGGTATACCGTGCTTCCGTCCTGAATCTTTTTACCTGCTGATCTCAGGTCCCGCAGAACGTCTCCAGAACCTGCTCATGCTCCCCTGGCGGTTCCGCGTACCGCGCCAGGCCGGGGTGTTCCCGGTAAGGGTCTGACAGAACCTGTTGCAGTTGGTTGAACACGCTCAGGTCGTCATTGTAAGCGGCCCGGATGGCACGCTCTACCTGGTGGTTTCGGGGTATGAACAGGGGGTTGTGCACGGCCATCTGGCTGGCCGCCTGTTTCCGGCCGCCGGGCTGCGTGTCGACCCGTCGCAGCCATTGGCTTTCGAAGTCGCCGAACCGCGCTGGATCATTGGCGCTCAGTCTTTGCGCCAGTTGCCTGAAACTCAGAGTGTAATCCAGCTGTTCATTCTGCAGGTGCTGCAGCCAGCCGGTGATCAACCCCTTGTCCTGCTCCGGGTCCGGCTGCTCAAGGCCCAGCTTGCGGCCCATCAGTCCGAAGTAGTGGTTCTCGAACGTGGCCTGGAATGCGTTCAGGCGGGCCTCGTACGTCTCCCGCTCTCCCTCGATCAGCATCAGGCACTCCGCCAGCCGGGCCAGGTTCCACTGCGCCATGTGCGCCTGTTGGCCGTAGGCGTAGCGCCCCTGGTGGTCGATGGAGCTGAATACCTTGTCGATATGGAAGGTGTCGAGAAAGGCGCAGGGGCCGTAATCGATGGTCTCCCCGGAGATGGCACAGTTGTCCGTATTCATCACGCCGTGGATGAAGCCGATCGCCATCCAGTGTGCGACCAGCCGAGCCTGGGCGGCGACCACCTCTGAAAAGAAGGCGCATGCCGGTTGTTCCGCCGAGGCGGCCTTGGGGTAGTGGCGTTGGATAGTGTAGTCGAGCAGTGTTTGCAGCGCCTCGACGTCACGCCGGGTAGCGAAGTACTCGAAGGTACCGACCCGGATGTGGCTGCTGGCCACACGGGTCAGTACTCCGCCCGGTTCCACATTCTCACGAAACACCGGCTCGCCGGTCGCCACTGCCGCCAGGGAACGGGTGGTGGGGATCCCCAGCCGATGCATCGCCTCGCTCACCAGGTACTCCCGGATCGCAGGTCCCAGGGGTGACTTGCCATCGCCGTTGCGGGAGAACGGGGTCAGACCGGAGCCCTTCAGCTGGATATCGTAGCGGCGTCCGTCCACTGGACTGATCGCCTCCGCCAGAAGCGCGGCCCGGCCGTCCCCCAGTTGCGGCACGAAGTTGCCGAACTGGTGCCCGGCATAGGCCAGGGCGATGCTTCTGCCGCCGGGCAGTGGCTGGTTACCACTGAAGATTGCCGCCAGGCGCTCCCTGTCCTCTCCCAGCCCCCCCAGGCCAAGCTGTGACGCCAGTGCCTCGTTCCACGCGAGCAGCCTGGGTTCGGGGACCGGCGCGGTCTGGACGTTGGCGTAGAAGTGCTCCGGCAGTTGGGCATAGCTGTTGGTCAGTCTCATACGGGAAGTTTCGCACGGCCGAGCCGGGACATAACCGTTCAAAAAATATGGGGTTTTGTTCAGCTAAACTAACTGGAGACCGGCTCGATGCTGCAGGCGTGGGTCTGTCGGGTTGTGGGGTGTCGATCGCCTTTGGAGATTACCGCTACTCAAGTGCCGGTATAGTCATTGTGATCCTAAAGATTCCGCTGCCCAGGCCGAGAACCATTCCAGGAGTTGCCGGATAACCGTCCCACCGCGTGGAAGACATGGAAGAGAAAAGCGCCAACCTGGAGTACAGAAAGGATCTCAGGAGACTGGGTCTGCAGGTCTTTTTTGCGGTATCGGTATGGACGCTGCTGCTGGCCGGGATGCTGGTGTGGACGCTGGACAACGTCGAAGACGAGATGATGGAGCTGGCGCGCCTGGAGGCGGTGGCCAACTTTAACAAGGACCAGGCGTTTCGCGCCTGGGCCACCAGTCATGGCGGCGTCTACGTGCCGGAGACCGAACGAACCACTGCCAGTCCCTACCTTCGCCATATCCCGGAGCATGAGCTGGTCACCCCTTCCGGTCGCAAGCTGATCCTGATGAACCCCGCCTTCATGCTGCGCCAGCTGATGGAGGACTACGACGAGCTGTACGGTGTGAAGGGGCGTATCACCAGCCTCAATCCGCTGAATCCGAAAAATCGACCCGATGCCTGGGAGACGGCGGCACTCAAGGCGTTTGCAAAGGGTGAAAAGGAGGTGTTCGAGATCACCGAGATGGACGGTCAGCCGTATCTGCGCCTGATCCGACCCATGGCGACCAGCGAGGGGTGTCTCAAGTGCCACAATCACCAGGGCTACAAGGTGGGTGACGTCCGGGGCGGGGTGGGGGTCTCGGTTCCGCTGAAAAAGTACCTGTCGGTTGCTTCGGAGCGCAAGCGCAATCTCTGGAGCATTCTGCTGGTTGTCTGGATTATCGGCCTGGGATTCATCTGGCTCGGTGCCAGCCGCAACAGGCAGCGCCTGCTGGAGCGGATCGACTACGAAGCACACATCTGGAACCAGGCCAATTTCGATGTACTGACCGGGCTGGCCAACCGGACCCTGTTCTTGGATCGCCTGGATCGGGCAATTACCTATGCGCAGCGGGACCATCACCTGCTGGCACTGCTCTATATCGACCTGGACCGGTTCAAGGATGTCAATGATACCCGTGGCCATGCCATAGGCGATGAGTTGCTGCAGGAGGTCGGTCGGAGGCTTCAGCACTGCGTGCGCGACATGGATACGGTGTCGCGACTCGGCGGCGACGAGTTCACCGTGATCCTCCCCGTGATCAGAGAGAAATCCTCCGCCGCGGTGGTTGCCCGGAGCATACTCGCCGACTTGGCCCGGCCGTTTGAACTGGGCGGGCGCGAAAACTACCTCACCGCCAGTATCGGTATCACTGTTTTCCCGGATGACGGGACCGATTCCGGTGAACTGCTGCGAAAGGCGGATACCGCCATGTACCAGGCCAAATCCGCTGGACGGGATACCTTCCGCTACTTCAATGCGGAGATGACCCGGCAGGCGGAGCATCGGGTCAGCCTGGAAGCTGACTTGCGACAGGCGCTGGAAAAGGAGGAGTTTGAGCTCCACTACCAGCCCGTGCTCAGGCTGAGCGACGCTGTCCTGGTAGGTGCGGAGGCGCTGATCCGCTGGCAATCTCCCGAGCGTGGGACGGTGCCGCCGGACGATTTCATACCCCTGGCCGAAGAGAGCGGCCTGATCCAGCCGATCGGCAGGTGGGTGATCCGGCAGGCGGTCGCCGACCTGGCACGACTGGATGATACCGGGGCCCGGTTGTCGGAGATGGCGGTCAATATCTCCACGCCCCAGTTTCGTGACAAGAGGTTTGCTGCACAGTTGATAGAGTTTCTGGGTGAGCACCCGCACATGCAGCAGAGGCTGTGCATCGAGATCACGGAGCGGGTCTTCATGGACGAGTACAGCGAGCCGGTACTCCAGCTGGAGATGTTGCACCAGGAGGGTGTACGGATCTCGATCGACGACTTCGGTACCGGTTACTCCGCTCTCGGCTATCTGAAGCGCTTCCCGGTCGACACCATCAAGATCGACCGCTCTTTCGTCAGGGATGTGACCGAGGACAGGGAAGACGCCTCTCTCTGTGAGGCCATCATCTCCATTGCCCACCACCTGGGGATGAAAGTAGTGGCCGAGGGGATTGAAACCCGGGAGCAGTGGGAGTTTCTGCAGCAGAAGGGGTGTGACTTTGCCCAGGGTTACTACATGGGCAGGCCCATGCCGCTGGATGACTTCATCGATTTCGTAAAGGCCCGCCAGGTCGCCTGATACCCTGACCGCCGGGGACGCTTGCCCGGCACTCTGCTCAGACGTCTCCCCGGGATTCCACCGTTTGCCCGCTATCCGGTTCAGCGGCCGCCTGGGCACGGCGCAGAAACAGCTGCATGGTGACCGCCAGCAGGGTGAATCCCAGCAGCATCCAGCCCAGGTTGGTGGTGCCTTCATGGGGTACCAGTCCCACCACCAGTCCGCCAACCGCCCCGGTCATCTGCTGCAGCAGGCCCGCCACCGCAGCGGCTGCACCGGCCAGGGCCGGAAGCACGCTGACCGTGCCCGCCAGGCTGGGCGGCATGATGAAGCCGTGGCCGATACCCAGCAGCATCAGGGGCAGGCTGAAGGCGAGTGGCGTGTGGATGCCGATGAAGCTGAGCCACAACAGCAGGCCTATTCCAGCCAGCGCCAGGCCCTGCCCGATGCTCATGGTGACCGCTTCGCCGAGCCGGTGGATCAGGTGGCTGGTGGCGTAGTTGCCGACGATGTAGGCGAGAGGGATCGCCGCGATATACCAGCCGATGCCGTCCGGCCCGACGCCGTAGCTGCCGAGCACAATCGGGGCGCCGCCCAGGAACACGTAGAACACCGCGGTGCTCATGCCGATCACCCCGATGTAACCGAGGAAGACCGGGGCTCTCAGCAGTTGCCCGTAGGCGGCCAGCATCTCGCTCAGCCAGTGACTGCCAACCCGGGTCGGTTGCTTCCTGCGCACCGGCAGGCCGCGCCAGGCCGCCAGCAGCATGACCAGGGCGAGCAGGGTGGAG
>JAPHTA010000199.1 GCA_026196475.1 Sedimenticola sp. | reverse complement strand
GGCGACGTGGTCCAGGGCGAAGCTATCGAATGACCAGAAGGCGGCGCGCAGGGTGTCGATACCGTCCAGCGCCACCCGTCCCGGGATGCTGGCGATGCGCGGCTGGCCGGCCTGCTGGGGTTGCAGGATGGCGGCTGTTTCACTACCGCGTCCGAGCCCGAACGGAATGCGGTGGGCCTGGCAGCGCCGCTCCAGGTAGTCGAGGTCGAAGTTGATCAGGTTCCAGCCCAGGATCAGGTCCGGGTCCAGTCGCTGCATCTGCTGCAGGAATCCCCGCAGCAGGGCCTTCTCGTCGTCAAACCACAGGATCGGCAGGTCACTCGGCCAGTCGTCGGCCCGACCCTGCATCAGGACTTGCGCCTCATGCACTCCGCAGTAGGCGATCGACAGCACCTGGCTGGCGCTGCCGTCGGTCTCGATATCCAGGCTCAGGTAACGCAGTGCCGGTGTGTATTCAGCGGGATGCAGGCGCGGGTTGACCAGTTGCCGGTATCCGGCCTGCTGCGCGGCTTCTCCGCTGACCCGCATTGGCGCGGTGATGAATCGCTCCATCAGGAACCGGTCCGACACCTTGATATCCGACTCCAGCAGCCGGGTACTGCTGCCGACGGTGCGTTGTCGCAGCTGCTGCAGCTGGCGCTGCTGGCGGAAATAGAGAGCGTCCACCGGTGATCCGTCCATGTCCCGCAGCTGCAGCGGTTTGCGCTCCACCTGTGTCCCGGGCAGTGCCAGGTCGCAATCCCGGGAAATGAAACAGACCGCCTTCTGTCCCGGGTAGACCAGGCGCAGGGGGCCCAATGGACTGCTGGCCCAGAATTGCAGCTCGATGCCCTGCGGGGTGTCCCGCCAGTGCCGGGTGAGCAGGTAGGCCTCGCAGTCGATTCGGCTCACGTACGGTCCTGCAGCATGCGCAGGGGCGGTTGGATGGTCAGGGGCCAGGTGGCGATAATGCCGGCCAACCCGATCGTCAGGCCGCTGCCGAGGATGCCGATCAGGGCAGTTCGGGGATTGGCCTGGAATGGAAAGCCGAATAGCTCGGTGGCGATGAACCAGCCGGTGACGGTGGCGCAGAGACTGGCCAGGGTGCCGGCGAGCAGGCCGAGGGTGATGAACTCGATGGCGGCGGCACCGATCAGCCCCCGGCGCTGCATGCCCAGGGTACGCAGTACCACCGACTCCTGGCGGCGTAGCTCACGACTCGCCTGGATTCCGGCATACAGCATCAGCAGGCCGGCGGCGAGGGTGAACAGGAAGACGTACTCCACCGCCTGGGTTCCCCGCTGCATGATCTCCCGCACCTGCTGCATGATGGCACTGACATCGATGATGGTGATCGAGGGGAAGCGATGCACCATCTCTGCCAGCACCGTCTCCCGGCCCGGTTCCAGGTAGAAGCTGGTGATGTAGCTGGCCGGATGCTCCTGCAACAGGCCCGGGCTGCCGACGACGAAAAAGTTGGGCTGGAAGGAGTCCCACTCGACTCTCCGCAGGTTGCTGACCCGTGCCTCGATCGGGACCCCGGCCAGGTTGAAAGTGAGTTGGTCGCCAAGCTCGATACCGAGGGTGTGGGCGAGGTCGACCTCGACCGAGAAGAGCGGTTTCTCCTCCTCTCCCGGATTCCACCACCGGCCGGCCACGACCCGGTTCTCCGGCTGGGGCCGGGCGGCCCAGGAGAGGTTGAACTCCCTTGCCACCAGGCGCTGGGCGCGGTCGTTCTGGTACTGGTCCGGGCTCACCGGCTGCCGGTTGATATGGGTGAGGCGGGCGCGCTGCATCGGGTAGATTCCGGCCGGTGCGGCCCCCTGGTCACGCAAGAAAGCCTGCAGTGGTTCGACGTCGTCGGGTTGGATGTTGATCAGGAAATTGTTGGGCGCCTGTTCCGGAATGGTCTGTTGCCAGGCCGCCAGCAGATCGACCCGGATGATCGCCAGCAGCAGCATGGCGAGGATGCCGAGACCGAAGCCGGTCAGTTGTAGCGAGGTCATGGCGGGATCGCGCACCAGTCCGGAGAGGCCCTGTCGCCACTGGGTGCCGCCACGGTGGCGCAGGGGTGCCAGCAGGCGGACCAGGAACCACCCGGCCAGCAACAGCAGGCAGACCGTGGCCAGCGTGCCGGTCAGGACCCAGCCGGCCAGCGCCGGGTCATCCGCCTGCCAGAACATCAGCAGGGCCATGGCGCCAATGGAGCAGAATGCCACCAGCCAGGTGCTGGGAGGCCGGGCGCCCAGTTCACGGCGCAGTACCCGCAGGGGAGGGACGCTGCCAAGACGCAGTGCCGGCGGCAGGGTAAAGCCGATCAGGGTGATCAGGCCGGTACCCAGTCCGACCAGGACCGGCCAGGCGCCGGCGGCGGGCAGGCTGCTGCCGAGCCAGTCGCTGAGCAGGCTGGCCAGGAAGCGCTGGGTAATCCAGCCACCGAGTATGCCGACCAGGCTGGCACCCAGCCCTAGCAGCAGCAGGCGCAGCATCAGCACCTTGAGTATCAGCGGCTGGGTGGCGCCCAGGCAGCGCATGATGGCGCTGGTGTCGGACTGGCGCTGGACGAATCGCCGGGTTGAGAGCGCCACGGTGGCACCCGCCACCAGCACCGCCACCAGGGCGGCCAGGCTGAGGAAACGGCTGCCCCGGTCCAGGGTGTTGCGTAGTTCGGGGCGGGCGCTACTGAGATGTTGTATACGGATGCCGGGGGTGAGGACCTGTTTCGCCCACTCCTGGAACTGCTCCACCCGGGCCTGGTCGCCGGCCACCAGCAGCCGGTGGCGTACCCGGCTGGCCGGGGTTACCAATCCGGTTTCGGGGATATCCTCCAGGGCGATCAGCACTTCGGGTCCAAGGCGGAAAAAGCTGTTGTTGAGTGCCGAGTCCCGGCTCAGGACCCTCTCCACCCGCAGGACCGCTTCACCCAGCGATACCTCGTCTCCGGGCTGCAGATTCAGTGCCGCCAGCAGGCGCGCCTCGCCCCACAGGTTCCCTGCCAGCGGAGGTTGTTGCACGATCCTTTCAGCCGCGCTGGCGCTATCCCGGGTACGCAGGTCGCCGCGCAGCGGGTAGTTGCTGGAGACCGCCTTGACCTCCACCAGCTGGGTCCGGTCACCGTGAACCACCACGCTGGGAAAGGAGAGGGTAAGGGCGGTGCTCAGTCCCAGCGACTCGGCCCGTTGCTGAAACGGGTCCGGAAGAGGGTTGTTGCTGGAGAGTACCAGGTCGGCGGCCATCACCTGGTTGGCCTGCAACACCATCGCCTGTTCCACCCGGTCGGTGAAGAAGCCGACCGCGCTGACCGCGGATACTGCCACCACCAGGGCCATCACCAGCAGTCGCAGCTCACCGCTGCGCCAGTCGCGGCGCAGGAAACGCAGGGCCAGGGCGAGGGTGTTCATCGGCCCGGCTCCAGACGACCGCCCTCCAGCTGCAGGCGGTGATCGCAGCGGTCGGCGAGCTGTTCGTCATGGGTCACCAGCAGCATGGCGGCCCCGGTCTGTTCACGCATCCGGAACAGCAGGTCGATCACCCGCTGCCCGGTGGCCTGGTCCAGGCTGCCGGTCGGTTCGTCGGCAAACAGCACCCGGGGCCTGGCGGCAAAGGCGCGGGCAATGGCCACCCGCTGCTGTTCTCCGCCGGAGAGTTGCCCGGGATAGTGCTCCAGTCGCTCCTGCAGTCCCACCTCGGCCAGCGCCTGGGCCGCCTCCCTGGCGGCGTGCCCGGAGCCGGCCAGCTCCAGCGGCAGCATCACGTTCTCCCGGGCGGTCATGCCCGGCAGCAGCTGGAACGACTGGAACACGAAGCCGACCCGGCCGGCACGCAGGGCCGCGCGCTGGTCCTCGCTACTTCCGGCGAGTGCCTGGCCAAACAGCTCGATACTGCCGCTACTGGCCTGGTCCAGTCCCGCCAGAAGGCCCAGCAGGGTCGACTTGCCGGAGCCGGAGGCGCCCAGGATCGCGGTCACCTCGCCAGGCGCCAGCTGCATCGAGACATCCTGCAGGATGGTCAGCCTGCCGCCGGGGCCTTCAACCGTCTTGCCAACTGCTTCGGCCTTTACGATGGCTGTTTCTGGGGTATCATCTGTGGCCATGAAGAAACTCTTCCTGTTACTGTTTTTTATTGTCTCCAGCGCCTCCGCCGAGGCACCGGTGGTCATGGTGCTGGGCGACAGCCTGAGCGCCGCCTACGGGATTGAGCAGGAACGGGGCTGGGTGGCGCTGCTGCAGCAACGACTGCAGGCGCGCGGCTATCCCCACCGGGTGGTCAACGCCAGTATCTCGGGGGAGACCACGGCGGGTGGTCTCGCCCGGCTGCCCGGGGCACTGCAGCGGTTTCGGCCCAGCATCCTGATCATCGAGCTGGGCGGAAACGATGGTCTGAGGGGACTGGGCAACCAGCAGACCCGGGAGCATCTGCAGAGGATGATAACACTTGCCCGGGAGGCCGGGGCCGGTCCGCTGCTTCTGGGTATGATGCTGCCTCCGAACTTCGGCAAGGCATTCACCCAGAAGTTCCGGCAGATGTACCGGGAGCTTGCACAGGAGGAGTCGGTACCGCTGGTGCCTTTTTTCCTCGATGGCGTGGCGAACGACCCACTGATGATGCAGGGTGACGGGATCCATCCGACGGCGGAGGGCCAGCCCCGCATGCTGGACAACGTCTGGCCGGTACTGCAGCCGATGCTGGAGCCGGCAGCGCCGCTGCAGGCCCGCTCAGCGGACTGAACCCTTGCCGTGGCGGGTGTTAACAGAGCCTAGGGCCTGTTAACACTAATTTGATTGCCGGCGTTGCGGCTAAAAATGTGCCAATCAAGGCGCGCCAAGCGTGCTTTGGTGGCCCCAAAGGAGCGCG
>JAPHTA010000137.1 GCA_026196475.1 Sedimenticola sp. | reverse complement strand
GGTCTGCAAAAGCCTATCAAACGTTGAAGGATTCTCTTGGGCGACGACCGACACTTTCAGAGTTCTATCGTAGTGGTGAAAGTTTACAGAAAATGCGTCAGCAGTATGGGCAGTGGTGGCGGCTGGTGCAAGACCAAGGGGACCTGGGTCATTCAGAGGTTGGCGCATTAGAAACCATCGGTGATTTTCTGCGTGAGATAGAAATTACACCAATGACTAAGTCATTTAAGGCGGTTCTGCTCGAAGCATTTCTTGAAGTGGATGGGCTTCGGTCGCCGCCAGCTGTTGATGCATTATCGATCCAAGCCTTGAAGGTTTTTCGCCGCCGCCCAGGATTCATAATAGATATCCGTGAAGAATTGCGAGACCTTGAACATGTATCTTCTAATGCCTGGGTAAACTATTGGAAGGGAAACCCGATCAAAGCCTGGATAGGAGGGAATAAGAAGGGAGATCAGCAACGGTGGTTTGAGATAAAGAGGGGTGTTTTTCAGCCAACGTTCACAGTGACCGAAAATCAGATAGAAGCCTTAGAGTTGATGATCCAAGAAGTTGTTGATTATCGACTAGCTGCCTATGCCCCCAGACTTCCAGTCGCCAACAAAGAGAATATTATTCCGTTTTCTAAGGCAGGCTCAGAAGGTATCGAATTACCATTCTTCCCGAACTTGCGCATTGCCTGCGGCCATTTTCGTGAGGGTAGTGCGGACGTAGATGAGTATCGGAGAATTGGGAGCGGTTATGGTCGTCTAGACCCGGCGCGGCACTTCATTGCGCGGGCCATAGGGGACTCAATGAACGGGGGGAAGAGGCCCGTGAATGACGGTGACTATCTGCTACTGGAACGTTTGGGGTCTGACCACGCTGGGTCTATTACCGGTAGTACGCTGGTGATCGAGCGCCAAGACGTCACGGGTGATAATCAATACGTGCTACGTGTTGTTACCAAGACACCCGATGGTAGATACATCCTTAAAGCCACAAACTCAGAGTATCCTGATTTACAAGCAAACGCGGAGATGCGCACGCTCGCGCGGTTGATGGCCGTTCTTAATCCGCTGGATGTGGCTGTTGGCCAGGAGTTTAAGCGTGAAGAAATCCCTCTGCTATTTCGCGAGACCTTTAGCCCGGGAAATTGGCATAGTGGCCACGTTGTGCTGCAGGATAAAAAAGCTCATGTATTATTGGTAACGATTAATAAACAGGGTAAGAGTGCAGAGCATCGTTATCAGGATTATTTTGTTGATGCGACCCACTTTCACTGGCAAAGCCAGAATAACACTTCACCTGAAAGTAAACGAGGAAAGGAGCTTATCAATCACGAGAGATTGGGAATCAATGTGCATCTGTTTGTCCGCGAACATAAACTTGCCTCCGGGAAAGCGGCTCCCTTCCGGTATGTTGGGCAAGTGCGCTACCAGAGTCACGAGGGTAGCTCGCCGATGAGTTTTATTTGGAGCTTTGAATAACGGTGTGCTGGATGTCCTATTATTGTCTTCTGTAGTCGCCAAGTTGATGGGTTTGGTGGGTGAGGTCATAGAACAGCTATCGGGTCGTAGTAAGTGGATCTCAGAATCATGCCCCCTGATCGCCTAAACTTTCCATAGTATGTATTGACCACCTCAAGAACAGCAGAACAAAACCCATGAGCAACAAAAAACCCCTCCTCGGCATCCTGATCGCCCTCCTGCTACTCATCCCCCTGGTCCTGATCGGCATCCTGATGTCGCTGGACTTCAACCAGTACAAGCCGCAGGTGGTGGCGCAGGTGGAGGCGCTGACCGGGCGCAAGCTGTCGATTGACGGGGACCTGGAGTTGTCGATTTCACTCAGCCCCAGTATCCAGGTCAACGGGGTGTCGCTGGCCAATGCGACCTGGGGTTCGACCGGCAACATGGTCTCGGTGGGTGAGCTGGCGGCGCAGGTAGCGCTGTTACCCCTGCTGACCGGTGATGTGCGGGTGACCCGGCTGGTCGCCCGGCAGGCGGAGGTCGTGCTGGAGCGCAATGCGGAGGGCGTTGCCAACTGGCAGTTTTCGAAAGCCGAACCGGCGGAAGGTGATTCATCCGGAGCTTCCTTGCCCCAGGTGAACAATCTCCTGATCGAGTCGGCGCGGATTCGCTACCTTCCGGCAGGTGGCGAACCTGTCGAGTTCGTGATCGACCAGCTCGACGCCTCGGCGGATAGCCTGGGAAGCCCACTGACCCTGGCCTTCGCGGGTTCCTATAACGGCGCTCCCCTCAGCCTGGATGGCGAGCTGGACAGCATCGCGGCCGTCGCCGGCGGGGGCGCTATCCGTTTCGACCTGGCGCTGGGTTACGGCGAGCAGCAGGGCCGGTTGCAGGGGGAGGGGAGCGTTGCCGAGGCCCTCTCCCGCATCACCCTGGACAAGGTTAAGTTCTCCCGTGATCAGCAGCAGCTGAACGGTTCATTGATGCTCGACCTGGCCGCGCAACCGCTCCGCCTGGAGGGGACGCTGGCCACCGAGACGATCGATCTGCGCAGCGAGGAGAAGGAGACGGACAAGTCGGCCGGGGGCAAGCTCTTCTCTGCCTCGCCCTTGCCGCTGGATGGGCTGAAGGGTCTGGATGCCGATATCCGCTTCAGCAGCAAGCAGCTGCTGGCCAACCGCTACACGCTGAATGATCTCAATGCCACGCTCCAGCTCAAGGGTGGCGTGCTGACCGTCAAGCCACTGACGCTGGTGGCCGGTGGTGATTCGGTCACTGGCAGTGCGGTGTTGAACGGCAGTCGCCGTCCCGCCTCTCTGACCCTGCGTCTTGCCGGCAAGCAGGTGATGTTGGGGACGCTGTTGGCGGGTTCCGGCGATGAGGCCCCGTTGCAGCAGGGACCGGCCAGGATCGATGTTGATCTCAAGGGCCAGGGTGACTCGGTCGCCGCCCTGATGGGCAGCCTGAATGGCCGGCTGCTGATCAGCGTGGGCCCGGGCAGGATCAACAACCGCCACCTGGACCTGGTGGGGGGTGACCTGCTGAACCAGCTCTTTACCGCGCTCAACCCGACCGCCGGCAAGGAGCCCTATACCGCCATGGAGTGTGCAGTGGTCAATCTCAATTTCAGAAACGGCGTGGCGGAGTACGACAAGCAGGTCGCCATGCTGACGAAGCAGATGAGTATCGTCAGCGCCGGCACCATCGACCTGAAAAACGAACAGCTGGACGTGGGATTCAAGCCGATGCCCCGGGGCGATACCAAGGACCTGGGCATCACCGCCGGCGACCTGGTCAATGCCGCCCGGCTGAAGGGGCCGCTCAGCCAGCCGGAGCTGGGGCTGGATGCCAAGGGCACCGCCAAGGCCGGCTTGAAGCTTTACGGTGCGATCGCCACCGGCGGCACCTCCCTGCTGCTGGAGGGGCTCTGGGACAAGGCCACTGCCGATTCAAATCCCTGCCAGACCGCGCTGGGTGGGGGTGGTTCCGGCAGTAGTCAATCGTCGAAAAAACAGTCAGGCGAAGAGGATGGGTTTATGGACAAGCTCAAGGGCGTGTTCGGGAATTGAGCGGCTTCCTGTTGTTGCCTGCAGACTGATCGAAACGGGCGGTGCCCCGGTTACACGGGACTGACACCCCGCAGATCCGGCAGCTCATGATTCACCCGGGTATCGTAGATGATCGAGGTCTCGATGCGGGTGACGCCGGGGCGGTTGGTGAACTGGTCCAAGGCCAGGTTCTTCAGGTGCCGGGTGTCGTGCACCGCCACGTGGATCACCAGGTCGTAGCGGCCGGTGATCAGGTGAGCCGAGCGCACTTCCGGGATCCGCAGCATGTCATCCATGAACCGGTCCACGGTGCCCCGTTCGTGTTTCGCCAGCTCGATCATGAACAGCGCCTCCAGCCCGATCCCCAGGCTGGCCGG
>JAPHTA010000204.1 GCA_026196475.1 Sedimenticola sp. | reverse complement strand
TCAGCGTCAGGGTCACGATGCCTTCGTTCTGCTCTCTCAGCAGTATCTTCTCATCGCTTGTCGCAGTCGGGTTCGAACTCATACGTTCCTCCGCTTGATAATCCCGTTTACTCATGCTCACCGTCGTATCCCGCCGCCTCCTCTTCGGTGCGTTGCGGGATCGCCTGTGAGGGTTCGGTGAACCGTTTTCTCAGTTGAAATTTCTGAACCTTGCCGGTTGATGTCTTGGGTATTTCGTCGAACACGACAGAGGTCGGACACTTGAAGTGGGCCAGGTGTTCACGACAGTATTCGATCAACGCCGCTTCATCCACTGTCGCATCCGGGGCCAGTTCGACAAAGGCGCAGGGCGTCTCGCCCCACTTCTCATCCGGCCTGGCCACCACCGCCACGTGCCGCACCGACGGGTGGTTATACAGCACACCCTCAATCTCTATCGAGGAGACATTTTCACCACCGGTAATGATGATGTCCTTGGAGCGATCCTTCAGCTGGATATAACCATCCGCATGCCGCACGCCCAGGTCCCCGGTATGGAACCATCCGCCTGCAAAGGCCGACTCGGTCGCCTGCGGATTTCTGTAGTAACCCATCATCGTGATGTTGCCCCGGCAGAACACCTCGCCAATGGTTTCTCCATCCCAGGGCACGGGCTGAAGGGTCTCGGAGTCGGCCACCATCAACGCCTCCTGGGCGGAATAGACCACCCCCTGGCGCGATTTCATCTCGGCCTGCTGCTCGATCGCCAGCTGGTCCCACTCCGAATGCCAGGCGCACACGACGGCAGGGCCGTAGGTTTCGGTCAGGCCATAGACATGAGTCACCTGGAAACCCTGCTCCTGCATCTGTTTCAGCACAGCGGGCGGCGGTGGCGCAGCGGCCGTCATCACCTTGCACAGGTGGTTGAAATCACGCTTCTCCTGGTCACTGGCATTGATCACCATGTTGAGCACGATGGGGGCGCCACAGAAGTGATCCGCCCCCTGCTCCGAAATCGCGCGGTAGATGGCGCCCGCATCCACCTTTCGCAGGCAGATATTCACCCCGGCCCGAGCCGCCAGGGTCCAGGGAAAGCACCAGCCGTTGCAGTGGAACATCGGCAGGGTCCACAGGTACACCGGGTGCATGGACATATCCCAGTCGAGGGCATTGCTCATGCTGTTGAGATAGGCGCCCCGGTGATGATAGAGCACCCCCTTGGGATCACCCGTGGTGCCGGATGTGTAGTTCAGGGTGATGGCCTTCCACTCTTCCTCGATCATCGGCCATTGATACTCGGGATCCCCTTTCTGCAACAGGGCTTCGTAATCACACTCGCCGAGCCGCTCCCCGCCATCCACCATCGGGTCATCGATATCGAATACCCGGGGCGGGTGCTCCAGGGTGGCGAGCGCCTGTCTGATCACCGTGGAAAACTCGCGATCCGTCAGCAGCACTCTGGCCTCGCTGTGCTTCAGGATAAACCCGATGGCAGCGGCATCCAGCCGGTAGTTGATCGGGGTGAGAATGGCCTGGGCCATGGGCACCCCAAAGTGAGCCTCGTACATCTCGGGCGTGTTGGCGGCCATGATTGCCACCCGATCGCCCGGCTCCACGCCGACACGGCAAAGCGCAGAGGCCAACTGGCTCGAGCGACGGTAGGTCTCTGCCCAGGTGTAGCGCCGCTCGCCATAGATCACCGAAGTGTTGTCCGGATAGACCTCGGCGGTGCGCTTGATAAAGGAGAGTGGTGTCAGCGGGGTGTAGTTGGCCGCACACTTCTCCATCGCCAGTTGGGAACTCTCAGACATCTCGCCAAACCTCCTCCCCGGTACCTGCCCAAGCGTCTTGTCTGTATTGAAAAAGACGCGATGGAAAACCCCGGTTATCTTGTGCCCGGTTAACCGGGCCGTTTTTTATGCGCACGCCACTTCCGGTTGTGAAACCGGCATCTCCCTGATGGTCACTTCCGCCTTGATCGAATTCCTGATAAAGCAACTCTTGTGCGCGCTGTTGTGGATACGTGCCAGGGTCTGTTGATCAATCGCCTTGTCGCCGCCAAACACCACCTGCGGCGCCAACTCGATTCGGGTGACCGCCACACCGCCACCGGGGACCTTCTCCAGGTAACCCACCGGGGTATCGGTATAGGACTCCACCGTGTAACCCTTCATTTCGGCGATCGCGAGGAAAAAAAGCATATGGCAGCTGGAGAGGGAACTGATCAACAGCTGCTCGGGATCGGCCATCTCTTCGTCACCCTTGTATTCAACCGAGGCGGAAACATTGACGATCTGTCCGCCATTCAGGTTCACCGTGTGATTCCTTGAATAGGTGCTGGGCTCAGAGACATGTTCCCGGCGCTGCCAGAGCAGTTCAGCTTTATGTACAGACATCGGCTACCATCCAGTTCGTGAGCGATAGTGATCATCCTATCTGTCGCAGAAGCGGGAAAAAAACGATAATTCCTAACCCCATGCATTAGGTATGCTAAGCCATCTGGCCGTCCTAGTGCCGGCACCGGGTGACACGCCGTTTAACATCATCAGGAACTCCAAGACGGTTTTGTCGGCCCTCCGCCAGGTCATCCCGGTTAGCGGAGAAACAGGACGGTTTAGTCAAACGGCGCAACCGATCATTACAGCCCGCAGGAGGCCCGCCCCCCCGGGCCGATGGAACACAGTCTGTAGGATGGGTGGAGTCGGTACGACGTAACCCATCAAATGTCCCCCCCGGTTGATGGGTTGCGCTTCGCTCCACCCATCCTACGGTAAAACCACAAAAGTTGGTTGGGGTGAGTGAAACGAACCCCAACAAATGCAGGTTATGCGCTCCTACGCGGAGCGTGGGAACGAGGAAGTATTCGCGGCGGGGGCGCCGCTCCCACAGCCCCGCGCCCATTCGGGAACAATCCCGCCCGTAGGAGGCCCGCCCC
>JAPHTA010000159.1 GCA_026196475.1 Sedimenticola sp. | reverse complement strand
GCCGGGCTGGACGCCCGATTATTGTGCACGTGCATCAGGGGCTGAAAGGCGCCCGGTGCGTTTCTCGCTTGTTGGCTGTATGCCGGGTTGCACCGCTGGACTTGGACTACTGAGAATCAAAGCCAGTGGTGAAACAGCGCTACAATCCGGCCGGCCCATCATCTGATGGACTGGCCGCCAAGTCCATTATTATTGAAAGCCGTGAATACTTTATTAAGTATCTGGCTTTATCTTATATCCTACCGGGTTTGCCGATCGAATCAGTGTGCCACACGCACAGACTTGGCCCCGACCATGAGCTAAGAAAGCAACAACCATGCCGAATAATATTAGTCCGGGGAATCAATGATATGCAGTATCTGTTACCCTGCTGTGTTACCGAAAAACACAGAAACCGTAACACCGCCTGTGTAGATTCGTAACGCCAGAACTGCAATCTGGGATAAGTCTTCCCAGTCGCCCGGCGCCTCCGTCATCACGACAAGGAAAACAACCGACCCAGAACAACCCGGAGCAGGTATGAGAGAGATCGAGGAACTGAACCTGGAAACCCGCTGGATCAAGCTGGCTGCACGGCGCTACAACCCGACCGGCGGTGAGCGGGTAATCGCGCTTCACGGCTGGCTCGACAATGCGGCTGGCTTCCAGCCCCTGGCGGAAGTATTGCCCGAACTCGACCTCATGGCCCTGGACCTGGCGGGACACGGCCGGTCGGAACACCGGCCGCCCGGACAGCACTACCATTTTGTCGATTTCGTCGCCGACACGGTTGCCGCGGCAGACAGTCTCGGATGGGAGCGCTTCTCTCTGCTCGGTCACTCCATGGGTGCCGGCATCGCCTCCCTGCTCGCCGCCAGTTTTCCGCAACGGGTAACGCACCTGATACTTATTGAGGGGCTGGGTCCGTGGGGAGATGATCCAAAGGCTTGCGCCAGCCATCTGGCCGAGGCCACGCGACAGATACTGACACCGGAAACTCCCTCTTCCCGTATAACCCGCTCGCTGGAAGCGGTAATACGTGCGCGGATGCGGGCGGGAAACCTGAGCGAGGATTCCGCCCGTCTGCTGGTGGAGCGTAACACCTGCCAGGACCCGGCTGGCAACCTGTGCTGGCGGACCGATCCCAGGCTACGTTTCCGCTCCCCCATCTACATCACGGAGGAGCAGACCCGGGCCTTCCTGGCTGCTATCCGCGCACCTACTCTCTTTATCCACGACCGGGATCAGGAGCCACCTCATCACTACCACTGGAGACAACGCCAGGCACTGATAAATGACATTCAGGTCACGGGGCTGACCGGCGGCCACCACCTGCACATGGAACGACCGCAACCGGTAGCCGACAGGATTCGTCGTTTTCTGGACACATCACCGAACGGGTAATGCGTCAGCCGGTCAACCCTGTCGGATAATATCAGACTGCTATACTGGGAGAATACGGAACACCCGTTTCTGGCCAAGATAATCAGCTGGAGGTGACCTATGAGCCATACCGTATTGAGTACCTATTCCGACCAGCGAAAACTCGCACTGGTTGAGGACATAACCACCGAGCACCCCTGGCGCTGGCTCGCCGCCGGCTGGCGTGATCTGCGTCGCACACCGGCAACCAGTATCGGTTACGGCGTGCTGATCACCATCGCCAGCTACCTGATCACCCTGAGCACCGTCTATGCAGGCCTGTTCTACCTGGTTCCCATTCTGCTGGGCGGTTTCTTCCTGGTGGCCCCGGCCCTGGCCCTCGGCCTGTTCGAGGTGGGGCGGCGCCTGGAGACCGGGGAGTCGGTCAACATACTTCACGCGCTGGGCTCCATCGCCCGACACAGCTTTCGGATCAGCACCATGGGGGCGGCGATGGTGGTCTGCTTCATCGCCTGGTTCCTGGCAGCCAGCCTGGTCTTCATGCTGATGAGCAGCGGTATCACCCCAACCCTGGAGAACGCCCTGCCCTACCTGTTCTCGGTCGAGAACATGCCGATGCTGGCGGTCGGCACCCTGGTGGGCGCCCTCTTCGCACTCGGAGTCTTCTCAATCACCGTGGTCTCTGTGCAGATGCTGCTGGACCGGGATGATGTGGACGTGTTCAGTGCCATGCGGGTAAGTTTCCAGGCCTTCCGTTACAATCTGGAACCGATGCTGCTCTGGGCCGGCCTGATCGTACTGGTGATCCTGGGTGGCTTCTTCACTCTCTACGTGGGACTGGCAATCGGCTTCCCGCTGGTGGCTCACGCCTCCTGGCACGCCTACCGGGACCTGATAAAAACGAAGTAACCGGCGGTAGCCGGTCGGGGGTGATACCCCGGCCTGCGCCAATTCCCGGGTACGTGTCGGTGCATCAGGCGCTGGTGCGTGCCCGGGACAGATCGTTGACCACCCAGCGCCAGACGATCAACAACCCCAGCACGGAGACCACCATGGAGAGGTTGAAGGCCACTGTCGGCCCCGCCCCTTCCCAGAGGTAGCCGCTGCCCACGGTCCCCAGGGCACCCCCGAATCCGAAACTGAGACTGCTGTACAGGGCCTGCCCACGCCCCTGGTGACGACCGGTGAAGTAGTGGTGCACAAGGTGGATCGCAGCCGCATGAAAAGTACCGAAGGTGGCGGCATGCAGGGTCTGGGCAAAAAACAGGATCCACAGTGAATCGGCCAGATTACCGATCAGGTACCAGCGCAAAGCAGCCAGGAACAGGCTGATCATCAGGACATTGCGCGCCCCCAGCCATTGCAGCAGTCGATGCATGAATATAAATACCACCACTTCGGCAACCACCCCCAGTGCCCAGAGCTGGCCGATCAGGGTCTTGCTGTAGCCCAGCTCATCCATATAGATCGAGTAGAAGCCGTAGTAGGCGCCGTGACCCGCCTGCAGCAGGAAACAGGCCACCAGGAAGGCAATCACCGCCGGCCGCCGCAGTACCGACAGAATACCCGGCTGATCCGCGGAATGGGGCTCGACAACCGGGTCCGCTACCAGCAGACTGGTCACCCACAACAGGGCATAGATAGCCAGCAGCACCGGCAGCACGGCAACCGGACCGTAATGGTCCACCGCCATACCCAATACCACCACCGTGGCGATGAACCCCACCGATCCCCAGACCCGGATCCGGGCGTAGCGGGAGACCGCGGGCCCCAGGTAGCAGAGCACCACCGCCTCGAACTGGGGCAGCACCGCGTTCCAGAAGAAGCTGAACAGCACCATGGCCATCCCCAGCTCCCAGAACCCGTGTAACCAGAACACGGAGACGAAGATCAGTGTGGTCAGAAACGCCCCGATACGCACAATCGCCATGCGGCGCCCCAGATGGTCGCCCAGCCAGCCCCAGACGTAGGGTGCTATGAACTTGGTCGCCATGGGAATCGCCATCAGCTGGCCGATAGCAACTGCGTTGAACTCCAGGCTTTTCAGGTACAAGCCCCAGTAGGGCACCAGAACGCCCAGGGCCGCGAAGTAGAAAAAGTAAAATCCGGAAAGGCGCCAGTAGGGCATAAGCTTGATACGTCCCGTCAGTAGACGGTCAGGCAGGCCGGGACTGCCTGCCGGAGATCAGGTGGAAGCGGGAATATCCGGCGTCTGGCACGCCACGTCCAGGTTCTGGGCCCGGTTGCGCAGCAGGTGATCCATCAGTACCAGGGCCAGCATCGCCTCGACAATGGGCGTTGCGCGAATACCGACACAGGGGTCATGCCGTCCCTCGGTCACCACCTCCACCGGCTCACCCTGCAGATTGACGCTGCGACCCGGCAGGCGCAGGCTGGAGGTGGGCTTGAAGGCAACGCTGGCGAGTATCTCCTGACCACTGGAAATGCCGCCCAGGATGCCGCCGGCATGGTTGCTGAGAAAGCCCTGGGGCGTCATCTCGTCCCGGTGCTCGGTCCCCTTCTGTGCCACGCAGTCAAACCCGGCTCCGATCTCCACTCCCTTGGCGGCGTTGATACTCATCAGGGCGTGGGCAATATCGGCATCCAGACGATCGAAGATCGGTTCGCCCAGACCCACCGGCACTCCGCTGGCGACCACGTTGATACGGGCACCCACCGAGTTTCCCTCCTTGCGCAGGGCATCCATGTAGCTTTCAAGTTCTGTGACCTTTCCCGCATCGGGACAGAAGAAGGGGTTCTGTTCCACCTGATCCCAATCCAGCCGGTCGATCCCGATCGGCCCCAGCTGGGCCAGGTAAGCCCGTATCGAGACGCCGTGCTGCTGTTGCAGGTACTTCTTGGCGATTGCCCCCGCCGCCACCCGCATGGCGGTCTCGCGTGCTGATGATCGCCCGCCCCCGCGATAATCCCGCAGTCCATACTTCTTGGTATAGGTGTAGTCCGCGTGCCCGGGACGGAAGCGGTCCAAGATTTTCGAGTAATCCTTGGAGCGCTGGTCGGTATTTTGGATCAGCAGGGCGATCGGCGTACCGGTGGTCTGCCCCTCGAACACCCCGGAGAGGATCTGTACCCGATCCGCCTCCCGGCGCTGCGTGGTATGGCGCGAGGTGCCGGGTTTGCGCCGGTCCAGATCACGCTGCAGATCCTCCTCGCCCAGGGCCAGCCCCGGAGGGCAGCCATCCACGATACAACCGATGGCCGGGCCGTGACTCTCGCCGAACGAGGTAACGGTAAAGAGTTTTCCGTAGCTATTTCCAGACATGCGTCAAATGTATCGTCACTGTTGGGGGAACCGCTGTTCCAGGCTATCCGCTGTTACTGCAGCCAGCTGTTGATCTGTTTCAGGTCATCTTCGGTCAAGGTACCGGTCGCCTGTTTCAGCTGCAGACCGTTGAGAATGAAGTCGTAGCGCACCTTGGAATAGTTGCTGCGGGCCCGGAACAGGTCGCGCTGGGCGTTGAGCACGTCCACCATGGTACGGGTGCCCACCTCGAAGCCGGCCTCGGTCGCCTCCAGAGCACTCTGTGCCGAGATGGTACTGGCCTTCAGCGCCTCCACCGTGCTGATGCTGGTAATCACACCGCGGTAGGCATCGCGCACCGTCCGATTCACCGAACGCCGCTGCTGGTCCAGGTTCTCCTGCGCCGCCTCGTAATCGAAACGGGCCTGGCGGGTACGGGAGTTGACCGCACCACCGGTATAGAGCGGAACATTCAGCTGCAGGCCGATAGTGGTGGTCTGGGCATCCGTGCCACTGCGGCTGCTGCTCAGGTTGAGAGCATGGGAACCGACCAGATCGACCGTGGGCGAGTCACCTGCATCCTGCAGATCGATGTTCATGCGCGCGACATCCACCCCGTAGAGCGCTGCCTGCAACGACAGGTTCTGGGTCTGGGCGGTATTTGCCCAGCGTTCCGGGTTCTGTGGCTGGGGCGGATTGAGCGGCAACTCCTCGGCCAGGGGAACCAGCTGGTCGACCGACTGCTTTATAATCTCCTGCTGCGCCTCCCGGGCATTGTCCAGGGCATTCTCGGCCTGTATGAGATCGGCCCGGGACTGGTCGAATGCGGCCTGCGCCTCGTGCACATCGGTGATGGCGATCAGCCCCACCTCGAAACGCTGCTTGGCCTGGTCCAGCTGGCGTGCAATGGCCGCGTTTTCCGCACGGGCGAACTCCAGGCTGTCCTCCGCCGACAGGACATTGAAGTAGGCCTGGGCCACGCGCAGGATCAGCGCCTGTTCCTCGGCGGCGTAGGTCACCTCGGCCCGGGCGATCTGCTTGTCCGCCTGGTCAAGCTGGATACCATACTCTTCCCGGTAGACCGACTGCGAGAGGTTGAGAGAGAGCGCGGCGGTACCGTAGTTGTTCAGGCTGCCACCGGAAGCGGAGCTATTGACGTCGGAACGCACCAGGTTCGCGCTACTGGAGAGACTGACGCTGGGCAACAGTCGGGATTCCGCCTGCGGGCGCGCCTCAAGTGCCGAGTTGCGAGTGGCCAGCGCGGCCCTCAGCTGCGGGTCATTGTCGAGCGCCAGCTGGTAGATCTCCAGCAGATCCTCCGCCTGGGCGACGGACGAACCGGCCAAAACTCCAATCAGCAGTGGAAGGTACAGCTTTTTCATGGTCATTCCTGGAACAGAATCTTGAATCGGGAAATTATATCACTAAAGTCAGGGCTTGCCCGAGGCTTCTTGCGGCATCGGGGGCACCAGTAACTGCGGATCCAGCCGGTGTTGATGGAAATTGATGCGCCAGTCCAGGTGCGCACCGGTAACCCGTCCAGTCGCTCCGACCCGGGCAATGGGGTCACCCTGCCGGACCCGCTGCCCCTCCGTCACCAGGATTTCGCTGAGATGCAGAAACGAGGAGGAGAGGCGCTGTCCGTGATCAACGATCAGGGTCCCGCCGGAGAAGAACATGTCGGGATGGGCCAGGGTCACGATACCGTTGGCAGGAGCCCGCACCAGGGTGCCGGTCGGTACCGCCACATCGACACCGTAATGGGGCCTGCGCGGCTGGCCATTCAGAATCCGCTGGCTGCCGTAGACACCGGATATCGGCCCCAGAACCGGCCATTCCCAACCGCTCAGGTAGTCGGTCCGGGAGGGGTCATCACGCAGGCGCGCCTTTTTCACCAGTGCCGACTCCTTGCGGATCCGTTCCAGGTCCCGCTTGTTCGGCGTCACCTTGCGTTTCGGCAGGTTGTCGATGCGCTGGATCCGGTACTTGCGCCTCTCCACCTGGATCGTTTCCCTCTGCCGGGTTCCATCCGGATGGATCAGCTGCAGAATACTCTGTGCCGGGTGATCACGGCCGAAGCCGATCAGGAAGTCCCCGGACTGCGAGACGCGCACCTCCAGGTCATCAAGTCTCACCCGCACACCGGGATCGGTTTTCCCCACCATCAACCCGCCCTGAACCGGACGCCCCTCCAGGCTGTAGGCGGCCACGCTGATCGACCATAGCAACAGGCCACCCAGGACAAGCAGCCGGGAAAATACGGCTGGTACCGGGAAGAGTGCCGCCTGGCTCTTTACTGATGTTTTCATACGGTTTTCTGTCGGCTGCATTCCTGGTGTTTATCCTCCACAGATATCCCTGCCAGATGCAGGGCTGTCTATCCATCCGGGAAGTTTCAGTCAACCAGTTAATCATGAAATAATGTTCAAGACAAAAGGTCCAATTGAAACACTACGCCACCCCACCCGAAGCGGCGTTCCCTGCCCGAGCAATCGTATGAATACCAGCCACCAACCAGATGCCGGGATCCGCAGCAGGCACTACAGCTGGCCCGAGGTGACCAGCATGGTACTGGCGCATCACGGGGAGCTGGTCAAGGCCAATATCATCGCCATCCTCGGCACCGCGATCGCGGTGCCGATCCCGCTGCTGATACCCCTGCTGGTGGACGAGGTACTGCTGGAAAAACCGGGACCGGCGGTCCCCTTTATCAACCAGCTTTTCCCCCAGGCGTGGCATTCGCCACTGCTCTACATCGGCGCAATCCTGGTATTGACCATGCTGATGCGGCTGGCCGCCCTGCTGCTGGGTGTCTGGCAGATGCGCCAGTTCACCATCATCTCCAAAGATGTCACCTTCCGGATCCGGCGCAGCCTGCTGAGACGCCTGGAAAGGGTCTCCATGGCGGAGTACGAAACCCTCGGCAGCGGCACCGTGGCTTCCCACCTGGTGACCGATATCGACGCTATCGACAGCTTCCTCGGCGTCGCCACCAGCAAGTTCCTGGTGGCGGTACTGAGCATCGCAGGCACCGCCCTGGTGCTGCTCTGGATGCACTGGCAGCTGGCCATCGTGATCCTGCTGATCAACCCGGTCGTGATCTGGATCACCACCATGTTCGGACACAAGGTGAAGGCCCTGAAGCGAACCGAGAACAGCGCCTACCAGGCATTCCAGGAGAGCCTCTCCGAAACCCTGGATGCCATTCAGCAGATCCGCGCCAGCAACCGGGAGACCCACTACATTCGGCGAATTATCGACAAGGCGGATCACATACGCCGTCACTCTGCCGCCTTCACCTGGAAGAGCGATGCGGCAACCCGGCTCTCCTTCACCACGGTGCTGTTCGGTTTCGACTTCTTCCGCGCCCTGAGCATGGTGATGGTCCTTTTCTCCGATCTCACCATTGGCGAGATGCTTGCAGTCTACGCCTACCTCTGGTTCATGATGACCCCGCTGCAGGAGATTCTCGCCATGCAGTACTCCTATAACGGGGCGAAGGCAGCGCTGGAACGCATAAACCAGTTGATCCGGATGGACCTGGAGCCCCGCTTCCCCCATCACCGGGACCCGTTCGAGGGCTGCGCCACCACCGATCTGCGGCTTGAGAATATCTGTTTCCGCTACGGTGATGGCCCGCGGGTACTGGACCATCTCTCCATGACCATCAGGGCCGGCGAGAAGGTGGCGTTGGTGGGTGCCAGCGGTGGCGGCAAAACCACCCTGGTGCAGGTCATCCTGGGGCTCTATCCACCGGAGTCGGGCGAGATCTACTTCAACGGTGTTCCGGTCTCCGAGATCGGCATGGACAAGGTGCGGGAACACGTGGCCACGGTTCTCCAGCAACCGGCACTGTTCAACGACAGCGTACGTATCAATCTCACCCTGGGCCGGCCCTACCGTGACGACCAGTTGTGGCAGGCGCTACGGGTGGCTCAGCTGGAGGAGACCATTCGCGAGCTGGACCAGGGACTGGATACCCGAATCGGGCGCGACGGCATCCGCCTCTCCGGGGGTCAGCGTCAACGCCTGGCGATTGCCCGCATGGTGCTGACCGATCCCCGGCTGGTGATCCTGGACGAAGCCACCTCCGCACTCGACACCACCACCGAGGAGAAGCTGCACCTGGCGATGAAACAGTTCCTCAAGGGTAGAACAACCCTGATCATCGCTCATCGTTTGAGCGCGGTGAAACAGGCGGACCGGGCACTGGTGTTCGAGGATGGCAAAATCATCGAACAGGGGAGCCACCAGGAACTGATCGACAACCAGGGCTTGTATGCCAAACTCTACGGACAGCAGGAGGGATAGGCGTCCGGTTTGGCCTTCATCGGCCCGGGGGCGGGCCTCCTGCAGTGCAGCCCACCCCGGCAACCTGTCGCACCTGTAGGAGCGGTGCCCTCGCCGCGAATTCAGCCCGGGGGCGGGCCTCCTGCAGTGCAGTCCCTCCCCGGCACCTGCCGCACCTGTAGGAGCGGCGCCCTCGCCGCGATTCGGCCCGGGGGCGGGCCTCCTACAGTACAGCCCACCCCCGGCACCTGCCGCACCCGTAGGAGCGGCGCCCTCGCCGCGATTCGGCCCGGGGGCGGGCCTCCTGCAGTACAGCCCTCCCCGGCAACCTGCCGCACCTGTAGGAGCGGCGCCCTCGCCGCAATTCGGCCCGGGGGCGGGCCTCCTACAGTCATACGGCGTGCCAGTGTGGATAATCACCTATGTGCGCCACCAACCTTTCGCGCAATGGATTCGCCACGATATAGCGCGCCACGGCGATCAAGTCCTCTTCTCTTCTCAATGCATGATCATGAAACCCGCTCTGCCAAAGGACTCTGCCATACCGATGAGCCGTGACCGATTTCACCCTGCCGACCACTTGTGACAAAAGCGCCCTTCCCTGCAATTCCAGAAGCCAGTGCAGATGGTCTGGCATTAACACATAGGCAAGCGTCGCGGCGCACCCTCGCCGCTCCTCCGCACGTAATGCGTTCACCACGGACCTGGCCGCCCGCAATTCTCTAAACACCGGCCGCCGCAGTTTGGTCACTGTAGTTACCAGATAGATTCGTCCGCTCTCAGAAAATCGACCCTTACGCAGGTCACACCCACGCCATCGTCTATAGCTGCCCACACACACCTCCTTGTCATTTTTCGTCCATCCTGGAACCGTTACATACTGCTGATTTCGGCCAGGGGGCGGGCCTCATGCGGTACAGCCCACCCCGGCAACCTGCCGCACCCGTAGGAGCGGCGTCCTCGCCGCGATTCGGCCCGGGGGCGGGCCTCCTGCAGCGCAGCCATCTCCGGCACCTGCCGCACCCGTAGGAGCGGCGCCCTCGCCGCGATTCGGCCCGGGGGCGGGCCTCCTGCAGTGCAGCCATCTCCGGCACCTGCCGCACCCGTAGGAGCGGCGCCCTCGCCGCGATTCGGCCCGGGGGCAGGCCTCCTGCAGTGCAGCCCACCCCGGCAACCTGCCGCACCCGTAGGAGCGGCGTCCTCGCCGCGAATTTCCTCGTTCCCACGCTCTGCGTGGGAATGCATATTTGTTGGGGTTCGCAGGCTCACCCCAACCTACCAACTGACTCGCCGCGATTCGGCCCGGGGGCGGGCCTCCTGCAGGTGGAAGCGGGACGGAGATCCATCCTCAACACGAAAACAAAAAGGGGGCCGAAGCCCCCTTTTACCGGTCTATCGGGCAGCTACCCGACTCAGGCCTCACCCTCGGCAATGGCCTTCATGCTGAGACGTACGCGCCCCTGCTTGTCGACCTCGAGCACCTTGACCTTGACCACGTCACCCTCCGAGAGCTTGTCGCTTACCTTCTCGACCCGCTCTTCGCAGATCTGGGAGATGTGTACCAGGCCATCACGACCCGGCAGGATGGTGACAAAGGCACCAAAGTCCATCAGGCGGGCCACCTTGCCCTCGTAGATCGCGCCCACTTCCACGTCGGCGGTAATCAGCTCGATACGCTTCTTGGCATCCTCGCCGGCCGCCTTGTCGACAGAGAAGATCTTGACCACGCCGTCATCGCTGACGTCGACGGTAGCACCGGTCTCCTCGGTGAT
>JAPHTA010000343.1 GCA_026196475.1 Sedimenticola sp. | reverse complement strand
TGCGCGGGATGAGAGGCCGGGACGACTTGATCAGGCAGGCTACTTCTGTTTTTTCTCCTTCTTCATCTTCTTCTCCTTTTTCTCTTTCTCCTCCTTCAGCTCCTTCTCTTTGCTTCCCGCCCAGGCCTTGCGATGTTCGCCTGCGGTGTCGCTCATCTTCTCCTCGGAGAGGCCGCCTGCGCCGTAGCCCTTTCCCTCCTTCTTGGCCGCCAGGGCACTGCCGGTGCCGGTGACAAGAAGGGCGCTCATCATTACAGCAGTGATAAACTTCATGACTTGATATCCTGTATTGTTGTTTCGGTCAGACAGGTCGATTATAGACCCGGCAATCGCCGGCCGGTTGTCAACTTCTGCAAACTGAGAAGGGAGTCCGGTTGAATTGCCGGTCGGGAGACGAAACCCTCTTCCCATGGGCCTGTCTATTCAGGCATGGATTCCAGATGCGAGGTCGCATATGAAAACGCCGCTGAAACTGCTCACCTTTCCCCTTCTTTCGGCCCTGCTGGTGGCCTGCGGCCAACCGTCGCTGAAGGATTCCGGCTCCCGCTTCTACCGGGTTCAGGAGGGATCCCGGATCACCCTCAACCAGCCTCTGGAGGTCCCGGCGGGCAAGACCCGGGTATTCCTGCAACGGGGTGCGGTAACTCCCTTCTCCGATCTCGACCAGTATACTCCGAGCTGCAGCTTCGTGGTGTGGGATCTGCGCCAGGAGCCCCAGACCATTAAACCGGACAGCTTCAGCGTGCAGCGTGTTTCCCTGGGCGAGACCGAGATCGTCTCTGTGCCCGGGGAGCGCCGGCTGGCCGGTCTCTTGCCGCTCTCGGCCTGGGACGGTGGCGAGCCCCTGGTGGCGCGCTACTACGACCACTGGCTGGCCAGCGACAATCAGCCGAATGTGACAAGGCTGCGTTGCTACGGTGCCATGGGCGACCTGAGCGAGGCGCAACTGCCCCTGTTTATCGAGATGGAAGGGGCCCTGGGCGAGATGGCAACCCTGGAACACTGAAGGGCCAACCCGGAAGCATGGCTGCTTCAGGACAACATCAGCGTTGGCTTATGTGGTAAATTAACCCCACAAGTGCTGTGCCGATTCGGCCCAGTGAGAAGCCAACCGGGTGCCAGGTCAGTCCCAGAGATGTTGATTACCGAGATTCTGTCCCGCAACGGGCGTATGTATGGCGACGAGGTCGCGCTGGTGGAACGGGATCCGGCCAAGGACCGGCGAAGGGAGCTCACCTGGCGAAACTTCGAGCGCGAGGCGCACCGCTTTGCCAACGCCCTGCGAAACCACGGGGTAAAACGCGGCGACCGGGTGCTGCACCTGATGATGAATTCCATCGAGTGGCTGCCCTGCTACTTCGGCATTCTTGCCGCCGGGGCCATCGCCGCGCCGCTCAACTTCCGTTTCGATGCCGACCTGATCGAGAGCTGCAACCGGATCGCCCGGGCCCGGGTGCTGCTGTTCGGAGCCGAGTTTGTTGAGCGCATCGAGGCGATCAGGCCGGGCCTTGACGGGACCGTCAAGCATTACGTCTTCGTGGGTCCGGATGCCGACTGTCCAGACTTTGCCACCCGATACGGCGATTTCGTGGCGGGGGCGGAAGACCTGCCGCCTGCGGTGGAGTTGGAGCTCCAGGCCCCGGCGGCGCTCTACTTCACCTCCGGCACTACCGGGGTGCCGAAGGCGGTGAGCCTGACCCACCGCAACCTGGAGCACGCCTGCTACGTGGAGAACCAGCACCACCGGCAGACCCACGAGGACAACTTTCTCTGCATTCCACCGCTTTACCACACCGGGGCCAAGATGCACTGGTTCGGAAACTTCGTGGTCGGCGCCCGGGCGGTGCTGCTGAAGGGGGCACGGCCGGATTGGATCCTGCAGGCGGTATCCGAGGAGCAGGCCACCATCGTCTGGCTGCTGGTGCCCTGGGCCCATGACATACTGATCGCCTGGGAGAATGGCGAACTCGATTTTGGCCGCTACCGGCTGGACCAGTGGCGGCTGATGCACATCGGTGCCCAGCCGGTGCCGCCGAACCTGATTCGGGCCTGGAAGAAGCTCTTTCCCCACCACGAGTACGATACCAACTACGGACTGACCGAGAGTACCGGTCCCGGCTGTATCCATCTGGGACTGGGTAACACTCACAAGATCGGTGCCATCGGTCGTCCCGGGTTCGACTGGGAGGCGATGATTGTGGACGAGTACAGCAACCCCCTGCCGACGGGGCAGGCGGGGGAGCTGGTGGTCAAGGGCCCGGGGGTGATGGCGGGTTACTACGGCAATCCCGAGGCGACCGCGGAGACAATCCGGGACGGCTGGCTGCATACCGGCGATATCGCGCGGTTGGACGAGGATGGCTTCATCTGGCTGGTGGACCGCAAGAAGGACCTGATCATCAGCGGCGGAGAGAATGTCTCGCCGGTGGAGGTGGAGCATTTCCTGATGGAGCACCCGGCGATCCAGGACGTGGCGGTGATCGGCACCCCGGACCAGCGCCTGGGTGAACAGGTGACCGCAGTGGTGCAGCTGAAAACGGGTAGCCAGCTGGATGAGCAGGCGCTGCTCGACTACGCGTCCGCCCTGCCCCGCTACATGCGACCACGACGTATCCTGTTCGACCGGGTTCCTCGCAACGCCACTGGCAAGATCGAGAAACCGAAGTTGCGCCAGCGCTACTGCGCGGTGGCCGAGGCGTAGCGAGGCAGATTCATTCACGGCGAGCCGATCAGGTTGAGCGGCAGTGATGGGTTACGCCGTTCCGGCTCCACCCATCCTGCGGCCACGCTGGCCTTCGCGGTGTACGTTCCTCGTTCCCACGCTCTGCGTGGGAATGCATACGGAACCAACCGTGCGAGGTGCTATCGGCCCGGGGGCGGGCCTCCTACCGGTGGCAAATCCATTCATGGGTAAAATAAAACGGGCACGAAGTGCTCGTTAGTTGCGCCAGCGCTACTGCGCGGTGGCCGAGGCGTAGCGAGGCAGATTCATTCACGGCGAGCCGATCAGGTTGA
>JAPHTA010000322.1 GCA_026196475.1 Sedimenticola sp. | reverse complement strand
CCCGAGAGCTCCGTCGGGTAGCGGTTGTAGAACTGGGACGGCTCCAGCTCGATCAGGTCCAGCAGCTCATCCACCCGGCTCTTTAGTTTGGTTCCCTTGAGTCCGCCGTAGAACTTGGCCGGGCGACCGATAATGTCGCTGATGCGCACTTTGGGATTAAGCGCCGTATCCGCCATCTGGTAGATCATCTGTGCCTGGCGCAGCTGGTCCTTGGTGCGATTCTTGTAGCTGGCCGGCAGCTCCTCGCCGTTGAACAGGATCCGCCCCTTGGTGGGGGGCAACAGGCCGGTGATGCAGCGGGCGGTGGTGGACTTGCCGGAACCGGACTCACCCACCACGGCCACGGTCATTCCCTTGTGGATATCGAAGGAGACATCCTGCAGCACCGGAACATCGCCATAGGCCGCATCGATATCCTCCACAGCAACCACCGGAACCGCCCCCTCGGGGCGTGGCTTCTGCTTGCGTTTGAAGCTGCGTACCGCCCACAGGGACTTGGTGTACTCCTCTTCCGGGTTCTCCAGCATCTCGACGGTTGTCGACTCCTCCACCTCTTCACCCTTGAGCAGCACCTTGATGGTATCCGCCATCTGCGCCACCACCGCCAGGTCGTGGGTAATATAGATAGCGGCGGTATTGAACTGTTTCACGATGTCACGAATCGCCGCCAGCACCTCGATCTGGGTGGTCACATCCAGCGCCGTGGTCGGCTCGTCGAAGATGATCAGGTCCGGCCGGCAGGCCATGGCCATGGCGGTCATGGCACGTTGCAGCTGTCCGCCCGAGACCTGGTGTGGATAACGGAAACCGATCTCCCGTGGATTGGGCAGACGCAGGCGCTCGTAGAGCTCCATGGCGTCTTCCTGCGCCTCCATCCGCTTCTTGATCCGGTAATGAACCGGTGCCTCGGTGTGCTGATCGATCAGCTTGTGGGCCGGGTTGAACGAAGCAGCAGCGGACTGGGCCACGTAGGCGATGCGGGAGCCGCGCAGGGCCCGCAGATCGGCCGGCGGGGTGGTGGTCAGCTCCATGCCGTCGAACTCCACCGAACCACCGGAGATGCGGCAGCCATCCCGGGTAAAGCCCATCGCCGCCAGGCCAATGGTCGATTTGCCCGCGCCGGATTCACCGATCAGGCCCAGCACCTCGCCCCGATGCAGGGTCAGGTCTATTCCATGTACGATCTCGATCCACTTCTCGTTGGCGTAACCCTCGATCTTAAGATCACGAATCTCCAACAGGACGGGTTTTTTTGCTTTCTTGGTCATGCCATCACTCCCTCAGTCCGGTTGAACGCCACAGCATCCAGTCAACCACGAAGTTGACCGCCACCGTCAACAGCGCAATGGCGGCCGCCGGTATCAGCGGCGTGATTTCGCCAAACGAAATCAGGGTCGCGTTCTCACGCACCATGGATCCCAGGTCGGCGGTCGGTGGCTGAATGCCGAGCCCCAGGAACGACAGCCCCGCCACCAGCAGGAAGACAAAACAGAACTCCAGGCCAAACTCCGCAATCAGCGGCGCGGTAGAGTTGGGCAGGATCTCCTTGCGGATCAGGTACCACATCCGCTCCCCGCGCAGGCGCGCCGCCTCCACGTAGTCCATCACCACGACATTTCCCGCCACCGCCCGGGTCAGGCGGAATACCCGGGGCGAGTAGATCACCGCCACCACCAGCACCAGGGTGACCAGGTTGGTGCCGAAGATACTCAGCATCAGCAGCGCAAAGATCAGCGACGGGATCGACATTACGACGTCGGCAAAGCGGCCCAGCAACTGGTCGAACCAGCCCCCTCTGACCGCCGCCACCAGGCCCCCGATAGCACCGATAAGGAAGGCCAGCAGGGTGGCCACAAGAGCCAGCCCGACGGTGTTGCGTACCCCGAACACCACCCGGCTGAACATATCCCGCCCCAGCTGGTCGGCACCCAGCAGCATGCTCTCGTCGGCGGGAGCAAAAGCATCGGCAATCACCTCGGCCTCGCCAAAGGGGGCGATCACCGGGGCGAACAGGGCGGTAATGGTGTAGGTACCGACCACGAACAGGCCGAAGCTGGCGGTCAGGGGTGCCCCGCGAATCGCCTTGCCCGCCTCCCGTGGCAACACGATGGCAAGGAATTCACGAAAGGCATAGGCGGTGCCCGCCGCCAGGCCGATGGCACCGGCCACCAGGGTGACGCTCCAGAGGGTCGATTCACCGCCCACGATGCCCATCACGAAAGAGGCCAGGGTGAGGGTGAACAGCAGCAGAAAGGCCTCCCGCTTGTTAAAGTAGGCAGCCACGCAGGAGCTGCCGATCAGCAGTGCATAGTATCCGATTACAAAATAGTTCATGGCTGTTACCTCACTTGGGATGACGCAGACGGGGGTTGGTAAGGATCGCTCCCACGTCCGCCGCGAGGTTAAGCAGAATGAAGGTCGCCGCAAAGATCAGGCAACACGCCTGCACCACCGGGAAATCCCGCTTGGTGACGCTGTCCACCAGCATCTGCCCGATACCCGGGTAGACGAACACCACCTCCACCAGGACTACGCCGGTGATCAGGTAGGCCAGGTTCAGCGCCACCACATTGATGATCGGCGCCCAGGAGTTGGGTAGCGCATGCTTCACAATCACCCGCCAGGGCGGCACACCCTTCAACCGCGCCATCTCGATATAGGGCGAGGATAAGAGGTTGATAATGGCGGCCCGGGTCATGCGCATCATGTGCGCCACTACCACCAGTACCATGGTCAGTGCCGGCAGGAAGGTGGCATGCAGCTTGTCCGCAAACGACATCCCGGGACTCAGTTTGGCGATAGCCGGGAAGTAACCTGTCTTGACCGCCAGGAACAGGATCAGGATGTAGCCGAGAAAGAACTCCGGAGAGGAGATCGAGGTCAACGCCAGCACGTTGGTCACCCGGTCAAACACCGAGTTGCGGAACAGGGCCACCAGGACGCCCAGGATAATCGCTACCGGTACCGCGATCACAGCCGCATAGATTGCCAGAAACAGGGTGTTGCCGAAGCGCGGCCCTATCGCCTCCGCGACCGGTGTCTGACTGATCAGGGACTTGCCAAAATCACCGGTAACCGCCCCCTGCAACCACTCCAGGTAACGCACTGGCGCCGGCCGGTCGAGTCCCAGTTGCTCACGTATCGCCTTCACATTCTCCTCGGTGGCACCCTGGCCGAGTACTGCCTGGGCTACGTCGCCCGGCAGCATTTCGACCGCCCCGAAGATAATGATAGAGATGACAAACAGCGTAACGAGCCCAAGCCCGAGCCGTTTCAGAACTATGCGCAATACATCGCCCATAACTCTCCTCCATTATTGTTCTATTAATCCGTACTCCGACAGGTGGTTCGCTTGCTTGCCACCAGGATCGGACCAGGGGGGAAAGAACAGGTCCCGGGCGTTGGCCGGGCGTATCCGCCGATCAACTGACCGGGACCTGCGGATACCCGGGTTTTCACCCGGGGATCCACTCGTGACAGTTCAACCTCTTTACGGAGACTGCCACCCGCCACTCCGAATCAGGCGAACCACCAGCGGCTGGCACCGCGTGCTCCGTCAACCTGCCAGCTGGCGGCCAGGTCCTCGCCATGCATCACGTTCTTGCGCCGCGCATAGACGAAGTTGGTGAACATCGGAATGATGGTGCCGCCGTCATCCCTTGCCAGCATGCACATCTCCTTGTACATGGCCGCTCGTTTTTCCTGGTCGAGTTCGGCCTTCGCCTTCAGCAGCAGCTCGTTGAAACGCTTGTTCTGCCAGTGGCTCTCGTTCCAGGCCGCATCGTCCTTGTAGGCGAGGCTGAACATCACGTCCGGGGTCGGACGTGCACCCCACTGCACCATGCAGAACGGCTTCTTCAGCCAGACGTCGGAGTAGTAGCCATCGTTCGGCTCACGCACCACGTTGATGTTGATACCGGCCCGCTTGGCCTGGTCGGCGTACAGGACACACATATCCACCGCACCGGAATAGACGCTGTCCGCGGTGGAGATATCGATACTCAGGTTCTCCTGTCCTGCTTTCTTGAGCAGCGCCCTGGCCTTGTCAGGATCGTAGGTACGCTGCGGCAGATCGGGCCAGTACGGCATGTTGGGAGAGACATGGAAGTCGTTGCCCGGAATGGCGGTGCCGAAGGCGATCTTCTTGATGATCTCCTCCCGGTCGATGGCCAGTTTCAGGGCGTTGCGCACGTTGACATCATCAAACGGTTTCTGGTCGCAGAACATCGGCATGCTGATCGCGGCACCGCTGGGTACGCTGTCGATCAGGATGTTCGGGTTGCGCTTCATCAGGTTGAGGGTCTTCAGCTCCAGCTGGGTGATCGCATCCACGTCACCGGTGACCAGCGCAGTCTGGCGCGCGTTGGGATCGTTCAGAACGATGAAATCGCAGCTATCGAAGTAGGCCCCTTCCAGGTGCCACCCGTCGTGTCGCACCATCTTGGTGCCGACACCGAACTCGTGCTCGACGATCTTGTAGGGGCCGGTACCGTCACCCGACTGCCAGTTGATGCTGCCGTCATCGTTGGCGGGACAGATCGCCAGGTGGTAGTCGGTCATCAGCCACGGCAGGTCCGCGTTGCCCTGGGCCAGCTTGACGGTCAGGGTATGGGAATCCACCT
>JAPHTA010000300.1 GCA_026196475.1 Sedimenticola sp. | reverse complement strand
AGCAAGCCGATCCTCTACCAGGAGTTCATGCGCAGCGAATCAACCCGCCGCCGCTACTGGACCCGCAGCTACCTGGGCTGGGGACCGTTCAGCGCGGCCGCCCCGAACCCCGCCCACCACGCCCTGGTGCGACTGGAACGGGCCGGACATGTGGTGCAGCTGGTAACCCAAAACGTGGACGGACTGCACCAGAAGGCGGGCAGCCAGCGGGTGATTGACCTGCACGGCAGGCTGGCCAGTCTGCGCTGCCAGCAGTGCGGAGAGCGGGAGTCGAGGCGCTGGATGCAGCAGCGGCTGACTGCACTCAACCCCGGCATCGGGCGATACACAGCAGCGCAGGCGCCGGATGGCGATGCCGACCTGGATATCGACTTCGAGAACATCCGGATACCGCCCTGCCCAACTTGTGGTGGCATCCTGAAACCGGACGTGGTGTTCTACGGCGAGCAGGTCCCCCGTCCCCGTATCGAGCGCGCGTACCAGGCGCTGCAGGAGGCGGACGGCCTGCTGGTGGCCGGTACCTCACTGATGGTCTTTTCCGCCTTCCAGTTCGTGCGCGAGGCAGCCCGACTGGGCAAGCCGGTAGCTGCCGTAAACCGGGGCAGAACCCGGGCTGACGACCTGTTTACATTGAAGCTGGAGCGGCCCGTTGCAGACATACTCGACAGGCTTGTCACAATTCCCGACCGGGAAACCAGCGTCGACCGCTGGCGACCAGCCGGTAGGCGGCATAGAGGGAGAAAGGGATCCCGACAAGGGTAACGGCGGGCACCACGACACCCCAGAAAACGGTACCCCTCCACCCCAGCACCCGAAAACCGGGAACGCACAGATAGCCCTTCGCAGCCCGGACAGGTGGCCAGCTGCCTGCTGATCACGCTGAGGAAAATGGGCAGCGCTCCCGCCCGAGCCCGGGGTCCCCTGTCATTGGCGCTCCACAGGTTGGACATTCGAGCGCCGCGTCGGAGAGCCTGTTCCCACACTCCCCGCACTCAACGAGGGCCATATTCCACTCTCCATTTACACCGCATATCGTTGCAGCATCCGGCGTTTATCACGGCATGCTGATTTCCCGTCCATTGTGTTGTAGCGGAACAAGCGGAGAGCGACACCCCCCAATCGGGAGGAAGGATAACCCGGATCATGATATACGGAGGCTGTCAGTGCACCCTCTGTTGACGCAGTAACATCTGCTCCGAGAGTAGCAGGCGAATCAGTTCTGCCTGTCGTTCGACACCGGTCTTCCGGAAAATGCACTTCATGTACCAGCGCGCGGTCTCATAGGTGATGCAGGCCTTGTCGGCAGCCTGGCGCAGGTTGGACCCGAGACTAAGGTCCTGTGCCAGCCTGGCCTCGGCAGGGGTCAGTTGAAAACGCTGTTGCAGCCAATCGGTGGAAATCACGGCTCCGGATTCCGGGTCATTCACGATCAGCGCAGCGACCGCCTTCTCAACCAGGAACGGACCGGCAATCCGGCTGGAGAGGGGAATGGCGATGGCGCAAAGGGGCTGTTTCGAACCGGAACGGCGCAGGCTTACCAAATGCGCCTCCGGGCCGTTTCCACCATATTGCACCGCCAGGGCGCAGCGAATGGCACCACGCAGTCGACCATCATCACCACGGTGACTGGCCACAAGACGAGTACCCCGCAGCACCAGCCCATCCCTGCGGTCCAGCAGGTCCTGGGCATACTGGTTGGCCTGTATGACCTTGCCCTCGCGGTCTAGAAACAGCACTCCGAGCGCCATTTGATCGACGACACCCAGCAGATTCTCCACCGCCGACTCCTGTTCCGAGAGCCGCCGTGCCACCCGAACTGCATTCGCCAGATGCCCGCTGATCCAGCGGAAGCGGGCAACATCGTGATCCGAGAATGCCCCCATCGGTCGCGGCCGGTAAAGAAAACACTTGGTCTGGGACGCCTCGTCCACGTGCAGATTGATACCGAGGGTGTATATGAAATCCTGGGGTTTCATCCACTCGTTGTACAGCGCCGTGCCGTGGTAGTAACCCGGGCGTCCATGGTAACGGTCAAGCGACGCTTCGGTGCGTACACAACCCTGTCGCTGCAGGGCAGGCACCTCCCGCCAGGGATTGTCGCGCATCAGATAATGGCCTATGTAGATGTCGAGCAGCGCGGGATCGATACCGCGCAGTTCTGTCAGCGAGACCCGGCTAATGCTCTGGCTGGAGGTATAGATCCCACAGGCGATTCCGCCAAACTTCCGCTCCATGGATTGCATGACCAGGGGCCAGACAGACGGATCGAGCGCCGCGGCATAGATCTGATCGATCAACTGGTGATGATTTTCCACAGTCATTTCCTTGCAGGCAGTCAGACCATCCCTGCCGAACCCCGTCCCAACATCACCCTCTTCAGAGGTGACGAATACCCGACGGCAGACAAAATGCAGTTCTCCTGACACTGCTGTCCCACAAACTCCCTCTCCCTCAGGTGTTCCACAAACTCCCTCTCCCTCAGGTGTTCCACAAACTCCCTCTCCCTCAGGT
>JAPHTA010000052.1 GCA_026196475.1 Sedimenticola sp. | reverse complement strand
GACGGCTATGGGCGTAGTGATCAACGCAGCCGATTGCGCCACTTTTTTGAGGTGAACCGTTACTACGTGGTGGTGGCCGCCCTGAAGGCGCTGGCTGACGAAGGGGCTGTGAAACCGGAAGTGGTGAGCAAGGCGATCAAGAAGTACCAAATCGATCCGGAGAAGCCCAACCCGGTGACGGTGTGAGTGGTGCCAGGAGAGGCGTGAGACCCGAATCAAACAGTCTGGAGGCGGCAGTGGCGAGTGAAAAAAAGGTTCTGGTACCGGATATCGGTGATTTTTCCGGTGTGGAGGTGATCGAGGTACTGGTCTCGGAGGGGGACCGGATCGAGGTTGAGAGTTCCCTGGTGACCCTGGAGAGCGACAAGGCGACCATGGAGATCCCGTCCACCCACGCCGGCCTGGTCAAGGCGGTAGCGGTAAAGGTGGGGGACACCATCAGTGAGGGCGACCTGCTGGTAGTGGTTGAGTCGGAGCAGGAAGAGAAGGAAGAGAAGGAAGGTGAGCGGGAGCCTGCGGTGGAAACTTCCGTTGAAGATGACAACGGGGGTGATGATGATTTCAGGCCGCCGGAACCGGCGGCCGAAGAGCTGGAGACGGTGCAGGCCCCGGCGCCGGTTGCAGCGGAGCCGGGGGGGGAGTCGCACAGGCGGCCGGGTGACAAGGCACAGCAGCCGCCACCGGTGGCGGCCCACCCCTCCGATGTGCCGGGAGGGGTGGCCCACGCCAGCCCGTCGGTCCGTGCCTTCGCCCGGGAGTTGGGTGTCGACCTGACCCGGGTCCAGGGCAGCGGGCGCAAGGGGCGCATCACCCGGGAGGATGTGCAGAACCATATTCGGCAGATGATCAAGTCGGGCGGTGCGGCAGCGCCTGCCGGGAGCCTGCGTCTGCCGGCGGTGCCGGAGATCGATTTCAGTCAGTTCGGGGAGGTGGAAGAGCAGCCCCTGAGCCGGATCAAGCGAATCAGCGGCAGTCACTTGACCGCCTGCTGGCTGAATATTCCCCATGTAACCCAGTTCGACGAGGCTGATATCACCGGGCTGGAGGCGTTTCGCCAGGCGCAGAAGGGGGAAGCCGAGCGGCAGGAGATCAAGTTGACCTTCATGCCGTTCCTGATGAAGGCCTGTGTCGGTGCCCTGCAGCAGATGCCGGAGTTCAACAGCTCGCTGTCGCCGGACCGGGAGACCCTGCTCTACAAGCGCTATTTCAATATAGGTGTGGCGGTGGATACACCGAATGGCCTCACCGTGCCGGTGATCCGGGAGGTGGACCGGAAGTCGATCTTCACCCTGGCTCGTGAACTGGCGGAGGTAAGTGGGCGGGCCCGGGAAGGAAAACTGGCCCCGGCGGACCTGCAGGGTGGCTGTTTCTCTATCTCCAGCCTGGGTGGGATCGGGGGTACCGCCTTTACACCGATCGTCAATGCCCCGGAAGTGGCAATCCTGGGGGTCTCCCGCTCCAGCATGCAGCCGGTGTGGAACGGCAACGAGTTTACGCCGCGGCTGATACTACCGCTCTCGCTCTCATACGATCACCGAGTGATCGATGGTGCACAGGCGGCCCGCTTCACGGTCCTGCTCTCCACGCTACTGGCGGATATCCGTCGCCTGCTGCTGTAGTGAGGTTTTTTCAAATAGGGAGGCGTGGGAAATTTATAATTTCAATTTATTGGCAGATAGGCTACTCTTTGCATGTTTTCAGGCTGAATTCATAAATTAGTACGTTTGTCCAATATTTTCTTTATTTTTTTCTCGAGTTTTTGGGTTTTTCGGAAAAATAGTGGCCAAACTGACGCGGGTAGCCCCTTTCCTCCGCTGGAGTTGCAGGAGTGTGGGGCGCTATCCAGACTTATGGCAAACGCATAGGGTGAAGCAGAAGAGATGAATAATGATACCGGCTCCAACAGCGCTCAGGGCGCAGTAGATATCCAGGCAGAGGTCGTGGTACTCGGTGCGGGACCAGGTGGGTATACGGCAGCGTTTCGCGCCGCCGACCTGGGCAAGAAAGTCGTACTGATTGAAAAGCATTCCAACCTGGGCGGTGTCTGCCTGAATGTCGGCTGTATCCCCTCCAAGGCCCTGTTGCACTCGGCGGCCATCATCAACGAGGCGGCAGAGATGGAGCATATGGGTGTCAGTTTCGGCAAACCGAAGATCGACCTGGACAGGATGCGCGCTGGTAAGGACAAGGTTGTAGGCAGGCTGACCCAGGGGCTGGCCGCGTTGGCCAAGCAACGCAAGGTCGAAGTGGTCAACGGTTGGGGACAGTTCGAGAGCCCCAACCGGATTTCCGTGGATGGCGCGGAAGGCAAGGTGGTTGTCGGTTTCGACTCCGCCATCATCGCCTGTGGATCACGCCCGGTGGCGATTCCCGGTTTCCCCAACGATGATCCCCGCCTGATCAACTCCACCGGTGCCCTGGCGCTGGAGGATATCCCGAAAAAGATGCTCGTGGTCGGTGGCGGTATCATTGGCCTGGAGATGGGTACGGTGTACGCCACCCTGGGCAGCCAGATCGACGTGGTGGAGCTGCAGTCCGGCCTGATACCGGGCTGTGATACGGATCTGGTGCGCCCGTTGCAGAAGCGCCTCAAGGAGCGCTTCAACAGTATCATGCTGGATACCAAGGTAACCGAGATCAAGGCCCAGAAGGGTGGTCTGAAAGTGACCTTCGAAGGTAAGAACGCACCGCAGAAGCCGGTTGTCTACGACAAGGTGCTGGTGGCGGTGGGACGGGTTCCGAACGGCAAGCTGGTCGGTGCAGACCTGGCCGGTGTCAGCGTGGATGAGCGCGGCTTTATACCTGTCGACCAGCACATGCGGACCAACGTGCCCAACATCTACGCGATTGGTGACGTGGTGGGCAACCCGATGCTGGCGCACAAGGCGACCCACGAGGCGAAGGTGGCGGCCGAAGTGATTGCCGGTCATTCGGCCCTGTTCGATCCGCTGACCATACCGTCGGTGGCCTATACCGATCCGGAGGTGGCCTGGATGGGACTGACGGAGACCGAGGCCAAGGCGCAAAACATCGCCTACGAAAAGGCATCTTTCCCCTGGGCAGCCTCCGGTCGTGCGCTGGGGATAGGGCGGGAAGAGGGTATGACCAAGCTTCTGTTCGATCCCGAAACCCGGCGCATACTGGGGGCCGGCATTGTTGGTGTCAATGCCGGTGAGCTAATTGGCGAGACGGTGCTGGCCCTGGAGATGGGCGCTGATGCGGAAGATATCGGTCTGACCATCCATCCCCACCCGACCCTGAATGAAACCATCTGTTTCGCGGCGGAGATGGCGGAAGGCTCGATCACCGACCTGATGCCGCCAAAAAAGCGATAATAGTGCTGTGGGGCCGACAGGTGCCGGTGTCCATTCCGGCGTGTCGGCTGCAGAACTGGAACAGGAAGGCGGATGCAACTCCACTATCGTGAATATGGCAGCTATTCGGAGCTGCACCCGACCCTGATCTTTCTGCACGGCCTGCTTGGCTCCTCTTCCAACTGGCACAGCCTGGCGCGAAGCCTCGCCGATGATTTTCATGTCCTGGTGCCGGACCTTCGCAACCACGGTCGTTCCCCGCATGATGATGAAGTCGGCTACCCGGCCCTGGCTGGCGACGTGGTACAGCTGATCGAGGACCAGGGACTCGACTCTGCCCTGCTGATCGGCCACAGCATGGGTGGAAAAGCGGCCATGTGGCTGGCACTGCATAGACCGGAGCGGGTTGCCGGACTGGTGGTGGTGGATATTGCACCGGTTCCCTATGAAAACCGTTTTCAGCCCATCTACCAGGCGTTGCACGCGGTGGATGAGGCGAATATCGGCAGCCGCGCCGAGGCGGACCAGGTGTTGGCGCAACACCTGGATGATACCGGCCTTCGCCAGTTCCTGCTGCAGAACCTGCACATGACACAGGGTGGGTGGCGCTGGCGAATCAACCTGCAGGCCCTGAGCCGGGGCATGTCGCAGATCGTCGATTTCCCCCTGCCGCAGAACCCCCCGCACTATGACGGTCCCACCCTGTTTATCTACGGACAGCTCTCCGACTACGTGACAGCAGAGTCGAAGCCCAGGATTTCCCGCCTCTTTCCCCAGGCCCGGATGAGCTGTATCCGGGACGCCGGACACTGGATCTATGCCGAGCAGCCGCAGGCGTTCGCCTCCCTGCTGGGCGGGTTTCTGCGCCAGTTCTGAGACCGTTCCCCTGTCCGTGATTCATCCCGCGGACCTGTCGCGAGTGCCTCCCGTTTGCGCCGGAATCGGAAAAAAATCGCAATACCGCTGCGCAATGTGCGATATTCTGGGCATCGGAATAGCCAATCTATAACAGCAATGGATAACCAGGAAGGGGTCTCAAGAATGACGGCAAATACGGAAACCCTGATCGGTAGAGTTACCGAGGTACGTGAAAACATCATGGCCGCCGAACTGGTCAGGATGGACGGGGGCGACTTCCCCATCGTAATCGCTGATGGCAACGAGGTTGTGGTCGGACAGCTTGGGACCTATCTCATGGTCAAGCAGCGTGGTATCGAGGTGGTGACCATGGTGATCAGTGCCAGCGTCGGCTCCCGGGATGCCCGGGGGCAGATGACCCTGGTACCGCTGGGTGAGCTCGATCAGGATCGCAGTTTCCATCGCGGCGTTATTCACTATCCGACGCCGGGCGCGGAGGTACACGTGGTCCGTCCGGAGGAGATCACCATCCTGTTCAGCCGCTACCACGCCACCGGTTTCGAACTGGGCGTCCTGCCTTCACATGCCGATTACGGCGTCTGCCTGAATCCCACGGCCCTGTTCAGTCGCCACCTGGCGATACTCGGCCAATCCGGTTCCGGTAAATCCTGGGCTGTAGCCAGCATGTTGCAACGGACCGTGCAGGTAATGCCGAAAGCCCAGGTGATTCTGCTTGATCTGCACGGTGAATACGCCTGGCAGGAGGGTGACCAGCGCCACGCCGCCTTCGCCGAGGAGAACTATCGCTACATCGACGCCTGCCAGCTGGAGATACCCTACTGGCTGCTGACCTACGGAGAACTGGTGGATCTGCTGATTGACCGGGATGACGAGCGGGCCTCCACCCAGATGGCGTTTCTGCGCGAGGTGCTGCTGATGTTGCGCCGCAAGGCCAACAGCGATATGGATGATGCCCATATCTCCATCGATTCGCCGGTCTACTTCTCCCTGGCCGAGATGTTCCAGCAGTTCAAGCGCGCCAACGAGCAGGTGACCGATTTCGGCAAGGTAAAGGGGCCCCTGTATGGCCAGTTCGATGAGTTCCTGATCAAGATGCAGAGTCGCTTCAACGACGTGCGCTACGATTTCCTGTTCAAGCCGAGAAGGCGCAAGGCCTCTCACACCCTGGTCGACCTGCTGAAGGAGTTTGTCGGCCTGGTGGAGCCGCGGCGCCAGATCACAGTGATCGATTTCAGCTCGGTGCCGTTCGATGTGCGGCCTACCGTCTCGGCACAGATCGGCCGCCTGGCGTTCGAGTTCAACTACTGGAACCCCCAGTCCAGGGAGTTCCCCATCCTGCTGGTGTGCGAAGAGGCCCACAACTACATCCCGCGGGAGTCGGGTACCCAGTTCGAGGGGACGAGGCGCTCCATGGAACGGATCGCCAAAGAGGGGCGCAAGTACGGCGTGGGGCTGGCGGTGGTCAGCCAGCGTCCGCACGAGCTGTCGGAGACGGTACTGGCCCAGTGCGGCAGCTTTATCTGCCTGCGAGTGACCAACCCGGACGACCAGCAGTATATTCGCGACCTGGTACCCGATGCGGAGTCCAACCTGGTGGATATCCTGGCGGCCCTGGGGCGGGGCGAGGCGATGGCCCTGGGCGAGGCGGTACCACTACCGACCCGGCTACAGTTCCGGGTGCCCGACCCGGCTCCCAACAGCAATGATATCGATTTCTACACCATGTGGCGGGAGGGCCCGGGCAGTGTCGACGTGGAGGCGATTGTCCACCGCTGGTGGCGCCAGGGGCGTTGAACCGGTTACCGGTTAGGGATCGGGAACTGCACCTCGGGTGGTAAAAATCGGCTAGCAACTGCGTTATAATGCGCTCCTTTAATCCATAGCTATTGCCGTATCGCGGCTGAATCTCACGGAGTCATCCCATGTCAGAGTCTGGCGTCAAAAAGGTCGTTCTCGCCTATTCGGGGGGGCTGGATACCTCGATTATCCTCAAGTGGCTGCAGGAGGAGTACGGCTGTGAAGTGGTGACATTCACCGCCGATATCGGCCAGGGCGAAGAGGTGGAGCCGGCCCGCGCCAAGGCTGAGGCGGCCGGGGTCAAGGAGATCTACATCGAGGACCTGACCGAGGAGTTCATACGCGATTTCGTGTTCCCGATGTTCCGTGCCAATGCCATCTACGAAGGCGAGTACCTGCTCGGGACCTCCATCGCCCGCCCACTGATCACCAAGCGGCTGATCGAGATCGCCCGCGAGACCGGGGCCGACGCCATCTCCCACGGCGCCACTGGCAAGGGCAACGACCAGGTGCGGTTCGAGCTGGGTGCCTACGCCCTGATGCCGGACGTGAAGATCATCGCGCCCTGGCGGGAGTGGGACCTGCTGTCGCGTGAGAAG
>JAPHTA010000196.1 GCA_026196475.1 Sedimenticola sp. | reverse complement strand
AGACCGCAGGTGCCCTGAGGGCTTAATCATGCCTGCGCAGGCGGAGCTCCTGATTCGGGTGTTTTACTTCTGATGATGGTGCACGTTGAAGGAAGAGCCTGATCCCTCCCGGGTGAAGGCGTTGTTAATAAAATGACCTGGTCATTTTTTGTTAGGAGGTGACGAGTGCCACTCAATCTTGAGCAGAAGAAAGCTGTCGTCGCCGAAGTCGCTGAAGTGGCAGGTAGTGCCTATTCCGCGATAGCCGCAGAGTACCGTGGGTTGACCGTGGGCGAGATGACCGAGTTGCGCGTGAAGGCGCGTGAATCGGGTGTCTATCTCAGGGTGATAAAGAACTCACTGGCCCGGCGCGCGATCGAGGATACCGATTTTGCCTGTATGAAGGATGAGTTGACGGGTCCACTCGTCATCGCCTTCTCGCAGGAGGATCCAGGTGCTGCTGCCCGCGTGATCAAGGACTTTGCCAAGGATCACAGCAAACTGGTTGTAAAGGTTATCTCCATTGGCGGACAGCTGCTGGCTGCGTCTGACCTGGAGACCCTTTCCAAGATGCCTACGTACGATCAGGCTATCAGTTTGCTCATGGCAGTCATGAAGGCGCCGGTGGAGAAGCTTGCCCGTACCATGAACGAGGTACCCGGGAAGCTGGTCCGCACGGTCGCTGCGATACGTGATGCGAAAGAGGCAGCGTAATAGCTAGTTTTTCAAATACACACATTGGTAAGTGTTAACCCATTATCAGGAGTTTTTACAATGGCCGTTTCTAAAGAAGATATTCTGGAGACCATCGCCGGCATGTCCGTGATGGAAGTTGTCGAGCTGATCTCGGCAATGGAAGAGAAGTTTGGTGTTTCCGCCGCAGCCGCTGTTGCAGCCGCTCCCGCGGCAGCTGGTGGCGAAGCCGCAGCCGCTGAAGAGAAGACCGAGTTCGACGTTGTCATGACCTCGTTCGGCGCCAACAAGGTTGCCGTCATCAAGGCAGTACGCGGTATCACCGGTCTGGGTCTGAAGGAGGCCAAGGAAGCCGTAGAGGGCGCTCCCACCACCCTGAAGGAAGCTGTCTCCAAGGAAGAGGCAGAGAGCGTGAAGAAAGATCTGGAAGAGGCAGGTGCAGAAGTAGAGATCAAATAATTCTTGATTTCGCACGATTGCATACACGCAGAGGTTAGGGCTGGTGGCGTATTCGCTACCGGCCTTTTCCCGCTTCTGGAGCCAATCACCCGGTTAGGAGTGAAGAGCTCTGGATGGCTGGCCTGGTAATTCAGGAGACCAGCCGATCAATGATCGTCAAGATCTGGCAAGAACCTGATGAGGGCGTCGGGTAGGAATACCGCTACAGGGAAGTATTCCGGCAGGGAAGGCTGGAATAGATTGGAAAAGAGTATCTTTTAGAAGATCCACGGGATCTCAAGAATTCGAGGGACGGCAACATGGCCTATTCTTTCACTGAGAAAAAGCGTATTCGCAAGGATTTCGGCAAGCGTCCGAGTATCCTTGAAGTGCCTTTTCTTCTGGCGACACAAATCGACTCCTATCGCAAGTTCCTCCAGGAGGGGGTGGCGATAGCGGATCGTACGGATGTTGGGCTGCATGCCGCGTTCAAGTCGGTGTTTCCGATTGAGAGCTACTCCGGCAATGCCGTTCTGGAATATGTCAGCTATCGTCTGGGTACCCCGGTCTTCGACGTGCGCGAGTGCCAGCTGAGAGGCGCCACCTATGCCGCCCCCCTGCGTGTACTGGTTCGCCTGGTGATTTATGACAAGGATGCACCGGCCAAGTCAAAGGTGGTAAAGGATATCCGTGAACAGGAAGTCTACATGGGTGAAATGCCCCTGATGACGGAGAACGGTACCTTCGTCATCAACGGTACCGAGCGTGTGATCGTCTCCCAGTTGCACCGATCGCCGGGTGTGTTTTTCGATCACGACAAGGGCAAGACCCACAGCTCCGGCAAGTTGCTGTTCTCCGCGCGCGTGATCCCCTACCGCGGTTCCTGGCTGGATTTCGAATTCGACCCGAAAGACAACGTGTTTGTCCGCATCGATCGCCGACGCAAGCTGCCGGCGACGGTACTTTTGCGGGCACTGGGCTACGACACCGAGCAGATGCTCGATATGTTCTTCGAGACCGACAAGATCGCCCTGAGCAAGAAATCGGCGAAACTGACCCTGGTGCCGGAACGGCTGCGCGGCGAGACCGCCACCTTTGACATAAAGGTGGGCAAGAAGGTAATCGTGGAGACCGGGCGGCGGGTTACCGCCAGGCATATTCGCGAGTTCGAAAAGGCCGGAGCCAAAACACTGGAAGTGCCGTTCGATTTTATCTACGGCAAGACCATTGCGCATGACGTGGTGGATCAGGATACCGGTGAGCTGCTGGCAACTGCCAACGACGAGCTTACCGAGGAGCTGATCGAGTCGCTGATCGACAACGGGATCAAGAAGATCGAGACCCTGTTTACCAATGATCTCGATCAGGGACCCTACCTCTCGACCACCCTGCGCATCGACTCGACGGTGAATGCGCTGGAGGCCCAGGTGGAGATCTACCGCATGATGCGCCCTGGCGAGCCTCCCACCAAGGAGGCGGCGGAAAAGCTGTTCAACAGCCTGTTCTTCAGCCCCGAGCGTTATGACCTGTCGGCGGTCGGCCGGATGAAGTTCAACAAGCGCCTGAACCGGGACGAGGTGACAGGCGAAGGCGTGTTGTCGAACGAGGATATCGTCGATGTACTCCGGGAGCTGATCAATATCCGAAACGGGCACGGGGTGGTGGATGATATCGATCACCTGGGCAATCGTCGCATCCGCTCGGTGGGCGAGATGGCGGAGAACCAGTTCCGTGTCGGGCTGGTACGTGTCGAGCGGGCCGTGCGTGAGCGTCTGACCCTGGCCGAGTCCGAGGGACTGATGCCGCAGGAGATGATCAACGCCAAGCCGGTTTCCGCGGCGATCAAGGAGTTCTTCGGCTCCAGTCAGCTGTCCCAGTTCATGGACCAGAACAACCCGCTTTCCGAGGTGACCCACAAGCGCCGCGTCTCCGCTCTCGGTCCGGGTGGCCTGGCCCGTGAGCGTGCCGGCTTCGAGGTGCGTGACGTGCACCCCACGCACTACGGCCGGGTGTGCCCGATCGAGACGCCGGAGGGTCCCAACATCGGACTGATCAACTCGCTTGCGGTGTACGCCAGGACCAATGACTACGGGTTCCTGGAGACCCCGTACCGGGTGGTGAAGGATGGCAAGGTGACCGATGAGATCGATTATCTCTCGGCCATCGAGGAAGGCCGCTTTGTCATCGCCCAGGCCAGTGCGCAGCTTGATGAGAACAACAACCTGAGCGAAGACCTGATCCCCTGCCGCTTCCAGAACGAGACCATGCTGACCGGCCCGGACCGGGTCCAGTACATGGACGTCTCGCCGAAGCAGATCGTCTCGGTGGCGGCCTCGATGATTCCGTTCCTGGAGCACGACGACGCCAACCGCGCACTGATGGGATCCAACATGCAGCGCCAGGCGGTGCCGACCCTGCGTGCCGAAAAACCGCTGGTGGGTACCGGTATGGAACGCGCGGTGGCCGTGGACTCCGGTGTTACCGTGGTGGCCCGTCGTGGTGGCCTGGTGGAGGCTGTGGACGCCGCCCGTATTGTGGTTCGCGTCAATGATGAGGAGACCGTGGCTGGCGAGGCCGGTGTCGACATCTACAACCTGACCAAGTACACCCGCTCGAACCAGAATACCTGTATCAACCAGCGTCCGCTGGTAAGCCCGGGTGACAAGATCAACCGCGGCGACGTGATGGCGGACGGACCCTCCACCGACCTGGGTGAGCTGGCGCTGGGTCAGAACATGCGGGTCGCCTTCATGCCCTGGAACGGCTACAACTTCGAGGACTCGATCCTGGTCTCCGAGCGGGTAGTGCAGGAGGACCGGTTTACCACCATCCATATCGAAGAGCTGACCTGCATGGCCCGGGACACCAAGCTGGGGTCCGAGGAGATTACGGGTGATATCCCGAACGTGGGCGAGGCGGCTCTGGCCAAGCTGGACGAGTCCGGTATCGTCTATATCGGCGCCGAAGTGAAGGAGGGCGATATCCTGGTGGGCAAGGTGACGCCCAAGGGTGAAACCCAGCTGACACCGGAAGAGAAGCTGCTGCGTGCCATCTTCGGCGAGAAGGCGGCCGACGTGAAAGACACCTCCCTGCGCGTCTCCTCCGGACGTGTGGGTACCGTGATCGACGTACAGGTTTTCACCCGCGACGGCGTGGAGAAGGATGCCCGGGCGCTGCAAATCGAGAAGGCCGAGCTGGACCGGGTGAAGAAGGACCTGGATGACCAGCTGCGGATCATGGAGGGGGATACCTTCCAGCGTGTCGAGAAGATGCTGTTGGGCAAGGTGGCTGACGGTGGCCCGAACCAGTTGAAGGCGGGCGCCAAGATCACCAAGGGTTACCTGGCGGACCTGGAGCAGGATCGTTGGCTGGAGATTCGCCTGCACAACGAAGAGGCAGCAGCCCAGCTGGAGGCGATTGCAGAACAGGTTCGGCAGCAGCGCGAGGAGTTCCGCGAGAAGTACGAGGAGAAGAGGCGCAAGCTGACCACCAGTGATGACCTGGCGCCGGGCGTGCTGAAGATGGTGAAGGTCTACGTTGCCGTCAAGCGCCGCATCCAGCCGGGCGACAAAATGGCCGGTCGGCACGGAAACAAGGGTGTGATCTCCATGATCCAGCCGGTGGAGGACATGCCGTTCGACGAGAATGGTGAACCGGTCGATATCGTGCTCAACCCGCTGGGTGTGCCGTCGCGTATGAACGTGGGACAGATCCTGGAGACTCACCTGGGCTGGGCGGCCAAGGGTGTTGGCGAAAAGCTGGGCAAGATGCTAGAAGCCAAGGCCAAGGTGGCCGAGATGAGGAAGTACCTGGAGAAGGTCTACAATACCAGTGGCAAGCCGGAAGACCTGGACAGCTTCACCGATGACGAGATTGTCGAGCTCTGCACCAACCTGAAAAAGGGCGTGCCGATGGCGACACCCGTGTTCGACGGTGCATCGGAGGGGGAGATCCGCAAGCTTCTGAAGCTGGCGGATCTGCCGGAGAGTGGTCAGACCACGCTGTTTGACGGGCGCACCGGTGAGGCGTTCGATCGCCCGGTAACGGTGGGTTACATGTATGTCCTGAAGCTGAACCACCTGGTGGATGACAAGATGCATGCACGCTCCACCGGCCCCTACAGTCTGGTCACCCAGCAACCGCTGGGCGGAAAGGCGCAGTTTGGTGGTCAGCGCTTCGGTGAGATGGAGGTCTGGGCCCTGGAGGCCTACGGCGCCGCGTATACGCTACAGGAGATGCTGACGGTCAAGTCGGACGATGTGACCGGGCGTACCCGGATGTACAAGAACATTGTCGACGGCAACCATCAGATGGAGGCCGGCATGCCGGAGTCCTTCAACGTGCTTGTCAAAGAGATACGCTCACTGGGCATCAATATTGAATTGGAGCGGGAATAGGGTCCGGTACTCACCTTTCAGGTGAAGTGATAACCGCGACAGTTACCGGAACCCGACAGCAGGAGATACGATCTTGAAAGATCTATTAAAAATTCTGAAACAGCAGGGACAGACCGAAGACTTTGATTCGATCAAGATCGGTCTGGCCTCACCCGACATGATCCGATCCTGGTCCTATGGCGAGGTGAAGAAGCCGGAGACCATCAACTACCGGACCTTCAAGCCCGAGCGTGAGGGTCTGTTCTGTGCCAAGGTTTTCGGCCCCACCAGCGACTACGAGTGCCTGTGCGGCAAGTACAAGCGGCTCAAGCACCGCGGTGTGGTGTGCGAGAAATGTGGCGTGGAGGTTACCCTGGCCAAGGTGCGACGCGAGCGCATGGGCCATATCGAGCTGGCCAGCCCGGTGGCCCACATCTGGTTCCTCAAGTCGCTGCCGTCGCGAATTGGCCTGCTACTGGACATGACTCTGCGTGACATTGAGCGGGTGCTCTACTTCGAGTCCTTCGTGGTGGTCGATCCCGGCATGACGCCCCTGGAGCGGGGTCAGCTGCTGAATGATGACCAGTACCTGGAGGCGATCGAGGAGAATGGCGACGAGTTCGATGCCCGTATGGGTGCCGAGGCGGTCTACGAGCTGCTGACCTCGCTCAACCTGCAGAAAGAGATTGACCTGCTTCGGGAGGAGATTCAGGGTACCAACTCCGAAACCAAGCTGAAGAAGCTGAGCAAGCGCCTCAAGCTGGTGGAGTCGCTGCACGAGTCCGGTAACCGTCCCGAGTGGATGGTGATGACCGTGCTGCCGGTGCTGCCCCCGGAACTGCGTCCGCTGGTACCGCTGGATGGTGGCCGCTTCGCGACCTCCGATCTGAACGATCTGTACCGCCGGGTTATCAACCGCAACAACCGCCTCAAGCGCCTGCTGGACCTGAACGCGCCGGACATTATCGTGCGCAACGAGAAGCGCATGCTGCAGGAGTCGGTGGACGCGCTGCTCGACAACGGGCGCCGCGGGCGTGCCATTACCGGCACCAACAAGCGACAGCTGAAATCCCTGGCCGACATGATTAAGGGCAAGCAGGGGCGGTTCCGGCAGAACCTGCTGGGCAAGCGCGTCGACTACTCCGGCCGTTCCGTGATCGTGGTTGGTCCGACCCTCAAGTTGCACCAGTGCGGTCTGCCGAAAAAGATGGCACTGGAGCTGTTCAAGCCGTTTATCTTCTCCAAGCTCCAGCTGCGCGGCCTGGCCACCACCATCAAGGCGGCCAAGAAGCTGGTCGAACGTGGCACCGGCGAAGTGTGGGATATCCTGGAAGAGGTGATTCGCGAGCACCCGGTGATGCTGAACCGGGCGCCCACCCTGCACCGTCTCGGCATCCAGGCGTTCGAACCGGTACTGGTGGAGGGCAAGGCGATCCAGCTGCATCCGCTGGTCTGTACCGCCTTCAACGCCGACTTCGACGGCGACCAGATGGCGGTACACGTACCGTTATCGATCGAGGCGCAGCTGGAAGCGCGCAGCCTCATGATGTCAACCAACAACATTCTTTCGCCGGCCAACGGTGAACCGATCATTGTACCTTCCCAGGACGTGGTGCTGGGTCTCTACTTCATGACCCGGGAGCGCATCAATGCCAAGGGCGAGGGCATGGTGTTCTCTGACCTGGCCGAGGTCCATCGCGCCTATGAGTCGCGGATGGTGGATCTGCAGGCCAAGATCAAGCTGCGTTTGAGCGAGATTGCGGAGGATGAAAGCGGTGAGCCCCGCACCGTCCGTCGCCTGGTGGATACCACGGTCGGCCGTGCGCTGCTCTCCGAGATCCTGCCGCAGGGGCTGCCCTTCGAACTGGTCAACAAAGCGATGGGCAAGCGAGCTATCTCCGGCCTGGTCGACGCCTGCTACCGCCGTGTCGGCCTGAAGGAGACCGTGATCTTCGCTGACCAGGTGATGTACATGGGTTTCCGCTTCGCCACCCGTGCCGGTGTATCGATCGGCATGAACGACATGATTATCCCGAAGGAGAAAGGGCCGATCCTGGCGTCCGCCGAGCGCGAGGTAAAGGAGATCCAGAGCCAGTATGCCCAGGGCCTGGTGACCAACGGCGAACGCTACAACAAGGTGGTGGATATCTGGTCGCACACCAATGACCAGGTGGCCAAGGCGATGATGGCCCGGATCGGCAAGGAGAGCGTGGTTGACCGGGAGGGCAACAAGGTCGAGCAGGACTCCTTCAACTCCATCTACATGATGGCCGACTCCGGCGCCCGTGGTTCCGCTGCACAGATCCGGCAGCTGGCCGGCATGCGTGGACTGATGGCGAAACCGGATGGCTCCATTATCGAGACCCCGATTACCGCCAACTTCCGCGAGGGACTGGACGTACTGCAGTACTTCATCTCCACCCACGGTGCGCGCAAGGGTCTTGCTGATACCGCGCTGAAGACCGCGAACTCCGGGTACCTGACCCGTCGACTGGTCGATGTGGCGCAGGATATGGTGGTGATCGAGGTTGACTGCGGGACCGAGGATGGCATCGACATGCACCCCATCATTGAGGGTGGTGACGTGGTCGAGCCCCTGCGTGAGCGTATCCTGGGTCGGGTGACTGCGGCGGACATCTTCAAGCCGGGCACCGACGAGGTGATATTCGAGCGCGGGACCCTGCTTTCGGAGAACACCGTCGAACAGCTCGAGAGGCTCGGCGTGGACCACGTCCGGGTACGTTCCGCTATCACCTGCGAGTCCAAGGTTGGCGTCTGCTCGATGTGTTACGGCCGCGACCTGGCCCGTGGCCACAAGGTGAACATCGGCGAGTCGGTAGGTGTTATTGCAGCCCAGTCGATCGGTGAGCCGGGTACTCAGCTCACCATGCGTACCTTCCATATCGGTGGTGCCGCATCGCGGGCCGCCGCGGTTAACAGCATCGAGGTGAAGACGGCCGGTACCGTGCGTCTGCACAATATCAAGACGGTCCAGCACCACAGCGGCACCCTGGTGGCGGTCTCCCGTTCCGGTGAGCTGACGGTGGTTGATGAAGTTGGACGTGAGCGTGAGCGCTACAAGGTGCCTTATGGTGCCAACATCAAGGCGGCGGACGGCGACAACGTGGATGCCGGCCAGATGGTGGCCAACTGGGATCCGCATACCCATCCGGTTATCACCGAGGTGGCGGGTAAGGTGCAGTTCGTCGAATTTGCCGACGGCGTCAGTGTGCAGAGCCAGGTTGACGACGTGACCGGTCTCTCCTCTCTTGCGATTATCGATCCCAAGCAGCGTCCGGCCGCCGGCAAGGACATGCGTCCGATGGTCAAGCTGGTGGATGAGGACGGCAATGATCTGAATATCGCCGGTACCGATATTCCGGCCCACTACTACCTGCCTGCGGGCGCGGTGGTTATCGTCAAGGACAGCGCAAGCGTCGAGGTCGGCGACACCCTGGCGCGTATTCCCCAGGAGTCGTCCAAGACCCGTGATATTACCGGTGGTCTGCCCCGGGTCGCCGATCTGTTTGAGGCGCGCAAGCCGAAAGATCAGGCAATTCTGGCGGAGGCGACCGGTACGGTCGGCTTTGGCAAGGACACCAAGGGCAAGCAGCGACTGATCATTACCGATGCCGATGGCGAGCAACATGAGGACCTGATTCCCAAGTGGCGCCACGTCAACGTGTTTGAGGGCGAGCACGTGGCCAAGGGCGAGGTGATCTCGGACGGCGAGTTCAATCCGCACGACATCTTGCGTATCAAGGGTGTTACGGCCCTGTCCGACTACCTGGTCAAGGAGATCCAGGATGTCTACCGCCTGCAGGGTGTGAAGATCAACGACAAGCACATCGAGGTGATCATTCGCCAGATGCTGCGCAAGGTCGAGATTGCCGCCCCGGGTGACACCAGGTTCCTGCGCGGTGAGCAGATCGAGCGCTACCGTGTTCTCGAGGAGAACGACAAGGTCGAGAAGGAGGGTAAGCAGCCGGCAATCTGGTACCCGATGCTGCTCGGTATCACCAAGGCGTCGCTTGCGACCGAATCCTTTATCTCCGCGGCTTCGTTCCAGGAGACCACGCGGGTACTGACCGAAGCGGCGGTACGCGGATCCAGTGACTCACTGGTCGGCCTGAAGGAGAACGTGATCGTGGGACGCCTGATCCCTGCGGGAACAGGGCTCTCCTATCACAACGAACGCCAGAAGCGGCGGCTTCAGGAGCTGGAGGGTGACTCGGCAGAGGCCAAGGTGGAGATGGATGCGGATGAGGTGGCAGAGGCTATCAAACAGGCTCTGAATACCGCAGACAGCGAGTAGGATCGCGTAGTACGCCATGGGATGTTAAATCATCCGGGCGTAGCAAAGTGAGGGTGATCCCGTGCTGGCTGATGTCAGCGCGGGGTCTTTTACAAGGTTGACACCTCCTTGTCGGGCGCGTAGAATGCGCGCTCTTCACTTGGGCTGAAGGGATGTTTTTCGGCCCGGGTTTCGATATTACTTCAGGCGTTCTTCAGTCTGGATACAAGGTTTTAAGCCTGCGGCACTACTGCTCTGGTTTGACAGGGCAGCCGGGAGCTGCACGCTTTTCTGGTGCGATAGGGCGGTTAAACGGGCCGCTCTGGAGACGGGAATTAATGGCTACAATCAATCAGCTGGTGCGCAAGCCACGCTCGCGCAAAATTGAAAAAAGCAACGTGCCTGCATTGGAGGCTTGCCCCCAGAAGCGGGGTGTCTGTACGCGTGTTTACACCACGACGCCGAAAAAGCCGAACTCGGCCCTGCGTAAGGTGGCCCGTGTGCGGCTGACCAATGGCTACGAGGTCAGT
>JAPHTA010000013.1 GCA_026196475.1 Sedimenticola sp. | reverse complement strand
GGCCTACGACTGGGAAGCGAACGACGGCTTCGATTACGACGAGATCGATTTCGATCAGCTGGACCTGGATGAACTGAGCGAGGAGGAGCTGGAGATCTTCTACGAACTGCTGGGACTTTGAACCCGGAATCCCCGGGCCCACGGCGAATGGCTGGTCTGCCATTCCCTCCCCCTTTCGTCTACTGCTGACCCGACCTGTCGCGAACCCCGCCCGGACACGCCACCGATTCCACTCCCCCGGGAAGCACCTGCTACGAAAGAGACGCGACACGGACAATTCTAAAAGCGCTTGAAACCCGCCACCAGGCCAGTATCATGCCCTCTTCTTTATGCCGCCCGGTGGGACCCGAGCCATCGAACTCTCCCTGCACATTCTCATTCTGCTGGCGGCGGTCGGCTTCACTGCCGGATTTGTCAGCTCCATCGCCGGCGCCGGCGGCATGATCGCCCTGCCGGTGCTGCTGTCGGTCGGCATGCCGCCCCTGAACGCCCTCGCCACCAACAAGTTCCAGAGCGTGTTCGGTACCCTCTCCTCCGCCCTCAACTACTTCCGCAAGGGGCACATAGACCTTGCCCGACTCTACCCCGCCCTGCTCTGCGCCGGTATCGGCTCCGCGCTCGGTACCCTGACGGTGCAACACCTTTCGGGTGCGATACTGGAACAGCTGATCCCCTTTCTGCTGATCGCTATCGCCCTCTACTTCGGCTTCTCCCCCCGGGTCACCGACGTGGACTCGAAAGAGAGAATGAGTGCCGCCACCTTCAACTGGTCGATGGGTGGCGGTATCGGTTTCTACGGCGGCTTTTTCGGCCCCGGCATCGGCTCCTTCTTCGCCTTCGCCTTCTCCGGCCTGCGCGGTGACAACATGCGCAGTGCCACCGCCCACACCAAGCCCCTGGTACTGATCACCAACAGCACCTCCCTGCTGATCTTCCTGCTCGGCGGCCACGTGGTCTGGGCCGCCGCCCTGGTGATGGCGGTAGCACAAGTCATCGGCGCCCGCATCGGTTCCAACCTGGTGATCACCCGCGGTACCGCCCTGGTCAAACCGGCCATCATCATCGCCACCCTGGCCATGGCACTGAAACTGCTGCTGGAGTGACACGGGGTAGCGCGGCAGGATGGGTGGAGCGAAGCGCAACCCATCAACCGGACCGGTACACAGGATGGGTTACGTCGTGCCGACTCCACCCATCCTACGGGTCTGCGTACTTCTATGATTTTCCGCAGGCCCACGAACGGGACAGTAGGATGGGTGGAGCAAAGCGCAACCCGTCAACCGGACCGGAACACAGGATGGGTTACGTCGTGCCGACTCCACCCATCCTACGGGTCTGCACACCTCTATGATTTTCCGCAGGCCCACGAACGGGACAGTAGGATGGGTGGAGCGAAGCGCAACCCATCAACCGGACCGGTACACACGATGGGTTATGTCGTGCCGACTCCACCCATCCTACGGGTCTGCATACTTCTATGTTTTTTTCCAGGCCTGGGAGCGATCCGGTAGATGACGGTTGATTCACGTTTCGTTCCGTTTGAAGAAATAGGAGGTGTCGGCGTAGGCCGGCATCGGCAGGTATTCATACTTGAAGTTGTCAGCGACCCTTTTTAGAGGCTCTCCTCGTAATCAATACTGATGCGCCCGCCCGCATAGGGTCGGAATCGTTGATCGGCAAACTGCTGGTGGTCCGGATGATCCCTATAGCTGTCGATTACCTTTCGGTCGGTGAAGCGTACCACCCAGCAGTGGCGGTATTCAGCATCCTCCTGAACTGCATGCCCGGTAAACACCTCCGTGACGCCGGGAATGGCTGAGAGTACCTGCCGGCCCACCGCCATCATCTCATCCACTCCCTCGGCAACGAGTCCTTCGGTGTTATATACAATCACATGCGCAACCGGCTTCCAGGGACGACAGCGAGAAAGCAGTTGTCCGGACTTACCCGCACTACCCCAAATCCCGATACAACGTGCGGCCTCTTTCCTGATAGCCTCGGCCACACCTTTCACCATCGCGGTGTAACCCGCTCTCCCCTCGACCCGGGCGTTTTCGCCGATACAGCGACCTGCAGCATCCGACAAGGCGGTGTAGTAATTAATCTTTGTTACCCCGTTGTTGATAAGCTGTCGGTACTGGTCATCGCTCAAGCCCGTACCACCATGTATTACCAACGGAATCCCAACGGCCTGGTTGATTTCCGACAGGCGATCAAAATCGATCCTCGGTTCTCCATCCATACGCCCATGAACAGTTCCGACAGATACCGCGAGAAAATCCACCCCGGTCTCATCAACATAGGCCTTCGCCTCGGCGGCAGTGGTGTATATGACCTCGCCGGGATGACGTTCGGCATCTTCACCTTCCACACCGGGAACATACCCCAGTTCCCCCTCCACGGGGATACCGCAACCGTGGGCCATGGTCACGACCGCCTTGGTGTTGCGGATGTTTTCCACCAGAGAGAGGTCCGAGGTATCAACCATGACACCGGTACATCCACTGTTGATACCCGCAATGGCAGACTCGACAGACTGGCCATGATCCAGGTGAATCGCCACCGGTACCGATGTTTCACGCGCAGCCGTCACCACGGCGCTCATCAGCAGTTCGAACTTAAAATACTCGAAATGCGATTCCGCCAGGCTGATGATGACAGGTGCCTGCCTCTCTTCGGCAGCGGCAATAATGCCGCTGATAAAATCCAGGCTTACAACATCAAAAGCGGCAACGGCATAACCGTCCTCGTAGGCGTGGCGCAACATATCTCCCATATGGACCAGAGGCATCGATTACCCTCCTGTATCAACGGCCAGACCCGACAGGCGAGCGGAGTCGGGCGTGCACTTCATGGAGTGATCTAAGTTTCTCGGATCGATTTTTCCGTTGAACGACTATAAAGTCTAATTAATTATAATTTTCGACTACATAAATATTTTCTTATACCTAGCGCGTAGTTGGCGTGTGCTTGTGAACTTCAACAACCAGCGTAAACGCTACCATTATTCGTTGGAGTTCGTTTCACTCACTCCGATCAGCTACGTAGGCGCCTGCTGAGGCGCAACTGTCCCACGAAAAAGCGGTAGGATGGGTGGAGCGAAGCGCAACCCATCAACCGATCCGTGACACGTGATGGGTTACGCCGTTCCGGCTCCACCCATCCTACCGGCCAACCGGCCCGTAAGAGGCCCGCCCCCGGGCCGATAGGACCTTGATCAATGAACCGTGGATCCGGCTGCCGACTTCAGGCCGAGGAGCGCTCCGGAAGGTGGCGATTCAGCCGCTTCTCCACCCGCTTGAACAGGAACACGATCAGGTAGGTGATCACCAGGTAGAGCAGCGCGGTAGCGATATAGATCTCGTACACGGCAAAGGTCCTGGAGACGATACGCCCCGCAATGCCGGTGAGATCCAGCAAAGTGATGACACTGACCAGGGAGGTGGCCTGCATCAGGAACACCACCTCGTTGCCGTACATGGGCCAGGCCAGGCGCATCGCCTTGGGCAGGACGATGCGACGGAACATCAGAAACCGGTTCATGCCGCAGGCCCGGGCCGCCTCGATGTCACCGGATGGCACCGCCTGGATCGCACCGCGCAGGATTTCGGCGGTGTAGGCTCCGGTGTTCAGAGTGAGGGTAAGCACGCCGCAGAAGTAGGCGTCCCTGAAAAATCCCCACAGGCCAAGGTCGCTCAACTCGGCACGAAACTGCCCGCTGCCGTAGTAGACCAGGAACAGCTGCACCAGCAGCGGGGTACCGCGAAAGTATAGGATGTAGGCGTAGGCCGGCATCCAGAGAACGGCGTGTCTAGACAGTCGCATCAGTGCCGTGGGGATGGCAATCACCAGCCCGATCAACAGGCTGAGCAGGGTGATCTCCAGGGTCAGCTGCGCCCCCTCCAGCAGTTTCGGCAAATTCTCCCAGACCACACCGAGATCCATCAGGAACCCCCGCCAACACCACGGTTGGCCCAGCGCTCGGCGCGCTGCTGCAACAACATGGAGACTATGGTCAGGCCGAGGAAGATCAGCGAGGCGAGCAGGTAGAAGGTGAACGGCTGGTGGGTCGCATTGGCCGCGATCTTGGTCTTCCGCATCAGCTCATCGAGCTGGATGATGGAGACCAGAGCAGTGGCCTTGAGCAGCACCATCCAGACGTTGCCCAGCCCCGGCAGGGCAAAGCGCATCGCCTGGGGCAGCAGGATGCGG
>JAPHTA010000105.1 GCA_026196475.1 Sedimenticola sp. | reverse complement strand
CGCGACGTCCCAAAAGAGCGGGAAATAGTGCCACAACGCAGATACATGTAAATTGACGTGAATCAATGTAATGATCAGCAATCCGGCATAGGGGCCTACCTGCCTGCCCACTATGAAACTGGTTGAAAGTGTCTCACAGGGGCAGGATTCAGGCATTGAGAACTGTCAATTTCCGCAAATCGTCACTCAAGAGTCGCAAGCCAATCGGCAAGAACACGCATTTCCTGCTCGTTGACCAGCCCCATCACACCCTTCATGGCAGCCGTCTGCCCGTTGGAGCGGGCGCCGGACTTGATATCCACCATCTGGTTGTACATGTAGTCAGCATTCTGACCGGCCAGCGAGGGATAGAATGGCATCAGTGGGGTCTTCGCATCCTTGCCGTGACAGGACCAGCAGGTCTTTGCCTTGTACAGGGCCGGGCCGTCCTGGGCGACTGCCGGAGCGCCCGCAACCAGACTGGCAATTACAGAGCCGACAAATACCAAGTTCTTGATTTTCAACATATCTACTTCCTCAAAACATAAAAGCATCAGGACTACAAAAGGGAGGGGCCCCGTTAAAAGAGCCCCTCCCCTTCAGGTCGGTTACCTTCCGGTAACGCTCAGTTTACTTGCTTTCGACCTTGACTGCTCCATTTTGCTCAAGATAGGTCTTGGCACGCAGACCCATATCGGCAGTCTTCACCTGGTACTGCCACCACTGACCGGCCCAGAGTGTTGCGTTCTGGTAGTCGCCCTTGGCGGCAAAGGCCTCTGCCTTCTTCTTGGACTCGTCGGCAAACCCGAGCTGCTCGGTCGCATCCTCGACCAGCGCCACAACCGGCGGGAAGTCCTTGAAGTTATGGCTGGTGATGAAGGCCACCACGGAGTCAATCACGGCCTGGGTCTCGATGTTGGTCTTGACCTGCTTCTCGTAGTCAGCCTTGGTGTACTGCTCGCCCTCTTCCATGACACCTTCTTTGGCCTGATAGCCTTTCGGCTTCACCAGCAGGTAACCCTGCATCTCCAGGTGCAGCGCGGAGCAGAACTCGGTGCAGTAGTAGGGATAGACACCGGCCTTCTCCGCCGTGAAGGTGTAGGAGGCGGTCTTGCCCGGCTCGATCGAGAGGTTCACGCTCTGGCCGTAGATGGCAAAGCCATGGGTCTCGTCCTGTGCACGCTCAAGGTTGGTAAGGTGAATGGAGACGGTCTCACCCTCTTCCACCTCGATGATCTCCGGGGTGATGTGGGAGCGGATCACGGTACCGTAAACATGGACCATGCCGTCCTCCCTGACCACCTTCTCACGACCGGCACGGGTGCGGTAAGCCGAACGCTTGTCGGCACGGCTGTCCCAACCGGACTTGTAACGGATCACCGGCTTCAGCTTGTCCGCCTTGATGGCGACGGCATAGTGCGGTTCACCCAGCGGCAGAGGCATGTCGTAAAGGAGCTGCATCTTGTCGCCACTGATATCGATCAGCTGGTGGTTCTGCGGATGCAGCGGACCCACCGGATTGAAACGATCGATAGCCAGCTTGTTCAGGGAGACCAGATACTTGCCATCCGGCGTGACCGAGTCACCCTCCATCGCCATCAGGTGGCCGATATTATAGTGGATGTGGAGTTGATCCAGCACCTTACCCTCACAGTAGTCCCACTTGGTAACCATGGAATCCACATAGATGGAGGTGAAAACGGTACACTCTTTGGCGTCATACTGGGTATGCAGAGGACCGAGGCCAACCGCCACCTGGGTATGCAGTGCGTCCTTCAGTGCAATGATGGGGATACCATACGGATCTTTGCCTTCGAACTTCTTCTCAGCAATGGCTTTCTGAATCTTTTCCCAGCTGTAGACCCACGCATGGCTGTCCAGCTTGCCGGAAACGATAATGTGGGTACCGGCCGGATTGACGTCCACACCGTGCGGACTCTTGGGCTCGGGTACTAGGTAGACCAGCTCCTCCTTGATAGCCTGCGTCATCGGGATCATGTAGGAACCGTTGACTTTCTCCACCTTGCCTGCGGCCACCAGCTCGGCAGCCTTCTTCCAGTTGGTGATATGCAGGAAGTCGGTATCCTTCTGGGAACAGCCCGCCTCGAACGGAGGACGCCCCCTCTCGATACCACCTACATAGCGCTCGGAACAGAAAGAGTTGGTGAAGCCCCAGCCGTATGAGGCATTCTTGCCCGCATCCGAGAGATCCTGACTGTAGGGCGGCAGCTCGAAGGTGAAGGACTCGTCCGGCTTGAGCTTCCCTTCCTTGTCATCGAACTTCCAGTAGGTAAGGCCACCACGGTACTGGCTATTGAACTCCTCCAGCGGAACGAAGTCATCGCTGAACGGGGCCGCGTACTGCGCTGCGTCCATCACGTACTCGGTATTCGGGGTCACAAACGCGCCGCCGTGTGCCGACTTGAAGAACGGGTTGACCACGATCTGCTTGGTCTCGAAGTCGTGCAGGTCGATCACGGCGATACGCGGGTTGGCCTTGTCATTAATGAACAGGTAGCGGCCGTTGTACTCGCCCTCAGTCTCGGAGAATGCAGGATGGTGGGTATCACCCCAGGTGATATCCTTGCCCTTGATACGCCCCTGCGCCAGAACCGACTTCGACTCGTCGTCGAAACCATAGCCCTGCCAGGGTTCCGGGGTGAATACACCGATGTACTTCAGGATACGCATGGACGGAATACCGTACACGATCACCTGGCCGCTCTGTCCGCCGGAGGCAAAGACGAGGTACTCGTCGCGGCCACCGGTCGGGGTGTAGGTTTTGGCTGCAGCCAGCAGATCTTTCTGCGTCAGACCGCGAGCCTTCATGACATCTTCAAGCGACGCCTGAGAATAGGCACTTGACGATGCGCCGAAGCCCATCGCCAAACCCATCATCAGCGACAACGCTCGCTTCTTGTTCAATTTCATGAGACACATCTCCGTCTAAGGACTCTTGTTCTTGCGCAAATCGCGCTATTGTTTATTTTGCATTGGCATGGTGCGCTGGCCTTGGGGTGAAATCATTGACTTCGATCAATGAAGTGCCGCAAATGCCAAAAAAAGTGTGTCAAATGACACAACACCTCCCGTGAGTGTGATTTTTATCAGCCGGGCCAAGAAAAGTCCAGCCGAACTGCAGATATTTGCTTTGCATCGGCCGCTGCGGGGAAAGTTTCAGAGATAAAAAACGCCGGGCAAGCCCGGCGTTCTGGCACTAGCTAACGCAATGCCTGAATCACTGCGCGGCAAGCCACTCCGCGATTGCCTGCAGGTCCTCGTCACTGATTGCTGCGACAATACCCTTCATAACAGCGGTCTGGCCGTTGTTGCGGGCACCGCTCTTGATGTCCTTCATCTGGTTGAAGGCATACTGTGCGTTCTGGCCGGCCAGTTTCGGGTAGACCGGCATGATCGGAGTATTCGCGTCAGCGCCGTGACAGGCGGCACAGCCTTTCGACTGGTAGAGAGCCGCGCCGTCGGCGGCGGTTGCGTTACCTACGAAACCGAGTGAGAGCAGGGCGGCGCCTGCGAGCATGGCAATTGTCTTCATCTGTACAGTACCTGAGTCTAAGGTTGAAATGTCGCTGTCCTGCAAGCCCCGGGGCGGCAGAACCTGATTTTAAACAGAGGGGTAATATTACCATTTATTCGCCCGGGACAACCCCTTAAATTTTATACGGGATATTTTTCTCCCGGTACCAATCAATCCCGCCATCCCCGGAAAACAGGACAGGTCCTTGGCCAAGCCCCGGTTTTAGGCGTATTCTTGCGCCCCCCGACGTATAGCAGACGACAGCGCTCATGCAAGGCCAGCACTTTATTCCAGGACAGCGGTGGATCAGCGACAGCGAGCCCGAGCTCGGCCTTGGACGCGTCACCGCAACCGCCCCCCGAACCATCGACCTGCACTTCGATGCCAGCAACGAAAACCGTCGCTATGCCCTGGCTGGAGCACCTCTCAGTCGCGCCCGGTTTGAACCCGGCGACACCATTCTGGACACCCGGGGAACCGAGTTGAGAGTAACCGCCACCGAACTGGTCGACGGCCTGCTGGTTTACCGGGGAACCCGCCTTGACGGCAGCAGCGGAGACCTGCTGGAAACCGAACTCAGTCCCTACATTCAGTTCAACCGGCCCCAGGTCAAGCTTTTTGCCGGGCAGAGCGACGACAATCGCTGGTTCCGACTGCGCAGGGAAACCCTGCTACAGCGTGAACGGCTGGAGCGATCCAGCCTGATCGGACTGGGCGGCGCACGCACCGAACTCCTGCCCCACCAGCTGTTCATCGCCCACCAGGTGGGGCAGCGCCAGTCGCCCCGTGTCCTGCTGGCGGACGAGGTCGGCCTGGGCAAGACCATCGAGGCCGGACTCATTCTCCATGCCCAGCTACTTACCGGCAGGGCACAGCGGGCACTGATCGTTGTGCCGGCGCCCTTGCTCCACCAGTGGCTGGTGGAGCTGCTGCGTCGATTCAACCTCCATTTCAGCCTGCTCGACGAGGCACGCTGCCACGCGATCGTCGACTCCGGAGAGAACGACAACCCGTTTCTTTCAGCGCAACTGGTGCTATGCAGCCTGGACCTGCTGACCGAGTCAGCAGACAGACTGCAACAGGCAAAGGCTGGTGAATGGGATCTGCTGATCGTGGACGAAGCGCACCATCTTGAGTGGCACGAGGAGGGCTCCAGCCCGGCCTACGAGGCGATTGCCACCCTGGCCGAAGCAACTCCCGGAGTGCTGCTCCTGACCGCAACCCCGGAACAACTCGGCCAGGATGGGCATTTCGCACGCTTGAGGCTGCTCGACCCGGACCGGTTCTACAGTCTGGAGCAGTTTCACCAGGAGCAGAGTGAATACCAACCGGTAGCCGATGCGGCCGCCGAGCTGATATCCGGCCAGCCCCTGACGGCTGGCGCGAGCGGGGTGCTGGAGCAGCTGATCGACGAACAGGATACGCAGGAACTGCTAAGCACCCTGCGGCAAGAGGGTACACCACCTTCCGCGCGGCAACAGGCCAGGGGGAAACTGATCAGCCTGCTGCTGGATCGTCACGGCACCGGAAGGGGAATGTACCGTAACACCCGGGAGCGGGTGGAGGGTTTCAAGGCGAGACGCTTCCATGCCTATCCACTCGATCTGCCTGCCTTGTACAGGGATGTTGCGCAGCAAGAGACAGGCGCCGCCCGGGAGCTGCTCTACCCGGAACAGCTCCAGCTTGCCGCAGACCCAGACAAGGAGTGGTGGCGAGCCGACCCGCGGGTCGACTGGCTGATCGAACTGTCAAGACAGCTGAAACGGGAGAAGCTGCTACTGATATGCGCCCACGCCTCAACAGCGATCGGCCTGGAGCGGGCGCTACGCATTCGGGAAGGCATCTCCGCCGCCCTGTTCCACCAGGAGATGACCATCATCGAGCGGGACCGGGCCGCCGCCTGGTTTGCCGACCCGGAGCAGGGCTGCCAGCTCCTGCTCTGTTCAGAGATTGGAAGCGAGGGGCGCAACTTCCAGTTTGCCCACCACCTGGTGCTGTTCGATCTGCCGGAAAACCCGGACCTGCTTGAGCAGCGGATTGGAAGACTGGACCGCATCGGGCAGTCGGCCACCATCGAGCTGCACGCCCCCTACTTCCGCCACACCCCGCAGGAGGTGCTTCTGCGCTGGTATCACGACGGCATGAATGCCTTTGTCCATACCTGCCAGACGGGATCCGGGATACTCGACCGACTGGCTCCGGCGCTGCACGAGGCCTATGACAGTTGTGGAGACGAACTTTTTACGCTGAATCCCCTGATCGATGCCACCAGAAGCCTGCACCGGGAGATCAGCCAACGACTGAAAGCGGGACGCGATCACCTCCTGGAGCTTAACTCCTGTCGCCCGGATGAGGCTGAATCACTGGTCCGTGATATATCGCTGGCTGACCGGAACCCGGACCTGCCCGAGTACATGGAACGACTCTTCGACGCCTACGGAATCGACAGCGAAGCGCACTCCAGCGACAGCCTGGCGATTCGTCCCGGAACAGAGGTACTGACCGAGCAGTTCCCCTGCCTGACCGGGGAGGGCGCCACCGTGACCTACGACAGGGCAACCGCCCTCCTGCATGAAGACTACCTGTTTCTGACCTGGGAACATCCGATGGTACTTGGCGGCATGGAACTGGTCCTGGAGAGCGGCCGGGGCAACTGCAGCGCGATCGCCCTGCACACACCGCAACTGGCAGGCGGAACGCTGGCCCTGGAACTGCTGTATGTTCTTGAGTGCCCCGCACCAAAGTCACTGCAGGCGGGCCGCTTCCTGCCTCCAACCCTGTTGCCACTGGTGATCGGCCAGGACCTGCAGACCCTGGAACTGAACCCGGAGCAGCTGGAGCAGGAACGGGTCACCCCGTTACCGAGAGGCGTGGTACGGAAACTGGTCACGCCGCTGCGCGGACACATACAGGGCATGATCGGTCAGGGGGAACGCCTGGCCTCAGGACACCTATCGACGGTAATGCAAAACGCCCGGAGCTCGATGGACCGGCACTACGACGCCGAACGGCAGCGGCTGCAGGCGCTGTGCCGGATAAACCCGAACGTCAAAACCGAAGATATCCTGCGGCTGCAACAGGTACAGGGACAACTGGCCGAACACATCACCTCAAGTCGGGTTCGGCTCGACAGCATACGTCTGCTGGTCGGGGTCTAGAAGGAGAGCCCCATGCGCATCCAGTAAGGGTCTCGGTCGGGCAATTCCATAACCCTGGGCGAAGTCGACGCCAATCAGCCGCAACCGATCCAGAATGCGCCTGTTCTCGACAAACTCTGCCACCGTGCGCAGCCCCATCACCTGCCCCACCTGGTTGATCGCCTGGACCATGGCGAAGTCGACCGGATCATCCGCCAGGTCGCGCACGAAGGCGCCATCAATCTTCAGGTAGTCCACCGGCAGGTTTTTCAGGTAGGCAAACGAGGAGAGCCCGCTGCCGAAATCATCCAGCGAAAAGATGCACCCGGCCTGCTTCAGGGTACGGATGAAGTAGTTGGCCGAGGCGATGTTGGCGATCGCCGCGGTTTCGGTAATCTCGAAACAGATCATGCCCGGCGGTATGCGATATTCGGACATCATCTCGCCGATGAAGAGCAAGGTGTCCTCGTCATTCACCGACGCGCCGGAAAGGTTGATCGCGAACCGGCATCCCCTCTCCACCAGCACCGGGTACTCGCGCTTAACCAGGCTGAACACCCGGGCCACCACCCAGCGGTCGATCTTCGGCATCAGACCGTAGCGTTCGGCAGCCGGAATAAAGTCACCGGGCGGAACCAGCTCGCCACGCTCATCCTCCATCCTGATCAGGACTTCATGGTGCCCCTTCTTTCCCGAGCCGGATTCCACCGGCACGATCGGCTGTACGTAGAGACGAAACCGGTCCTCCTCCAGCGCCGCGTGCAGGCGTGACACCCAGCGCATCTCCCCCTGCCGCTGCGCCGCCTCTCCCACATGGGGCTGGTAGAGGTGGACCTGGTTGCGTCCGCAATCCTTGGCTGCATAGCAGGCCGCGTCGGCGGCACTGAGAACAGACTCCACACCCTCGCTCTGGGCGGTTATGGTCACCACGCCGATGCTGACCCCGATGGAGTATGTCTTGTCGTCCCAGGTAAAACGGAAATCCAGAATCGCCTGGCGCATCTCGTTGGCAATGCGCTGCGCCACGACCTCGTTGCATCCGGCGAGCAGCACGCCGAATTCATCCCCGCCCAGACGGGCCAGTGTATCCCCCGAGCGCACGTGGGAGGCGAGCGTGGATGCAATCTGCCGCAGCAGGTCATCCCCCGCCACGTGGCCACAGGTATCGTTGACGATCTTGAACTGGTCCAGATCGAGATAGAGCATACAGTGTATCCGGCCGGATATCCTGGACTCCTGCAACAGCTCATCCAGCTTGCGATCGAAGCTGCCCCGATTGACCAGCCCTGTCAGCGCATCATGTGAAGCCTGCCAACTCACCTGGGCGGCAAGACGCCTCTCCTGGCTGATATCCCGGAACACCACCACCAGTCCCCGCACCCGTCTCTCAGGGTCTCGAATCGGGGCTATCGACTTTTCTACCGCCACGCCAATGCCGTCACGGTGCGCCAGAACCAGCTCCTTCTGCTCCACCCGCTGGGGAGCACCACTCCCAAGGCACCCGGCGATGCTTTCGGAGAGTGCCGTTGCCGCCTCTCCGATTACGCGAAAAACTTTTTGCAACGGGAGTCCCATGGCCTCACCTAGGCGCCACCCGGTAAGCTTCTCGGCGACAATATTCATGTAGTTGATGCGGCCGGAGCCGTCCGTGGTGATCACCGCATCAGCTATCGATGACAGGATAGAGCGGGTATAGATCTCGCGTTCCGCGTACTCCGCGCCCGTCACCTCCGGGACTGCCGGTGGCAGCTCAAACACCTGGACCAGAACACGCCGTCCCCCCTCGGCCATCGGTTTCACAATCACCATCCAGTCGGGGCCAGCTTCAGCCTCTGCCGCTATACCGGATGCATGGACCGCAGCAACGGACAACCTGGGAAGCCTGGGCAGTACGGTCACCTCGCCCCGCTCCAGACCTGCCTCCATTGCCAGCTGCAGGGGGGAACCGGAATAGCCTTCAAACAACTCGACCAGTGAACATCCGGCCGCACTTCGAACATCAATGCCCGTGGATTCCGACATCCAACGGTTCCAGTGAATCACCTCGCCAGCCTGGCCAACGACGAACAGACCGACGCTGCACTCATCCCAGACCCGGGGCACCATGCTGTCGGTTGGCGTATTCTCAGCCACCCTGTTCTCGATCGATTGCTCTGCCATTCCCCGCCCGGCCTTTGCCTGTATGCTTCAACTGTTTCTTCGGGACAGGTAAACACCCTGCATCCGCAGTGACCTGAATACCGAAGACGATAAGGCGCCCCCGGAAAACGAAGCCCTTTTCCAGTGGCAGGTGTAGCGACCGTGCAGGCCGTATCTTTAGGAAGATACCTCGCCTGCGTCACAATTCGGGAAATTCAGCTGTTGGGGAGGGAGATACCGGTGATCTTCTTGTACAGAGAGACCGCGTAGGAGTCCGTCATGCCGGCGATATAATCGGTGAGACGCAGCAACCGGGTATAGAAATTATCCGAGGGGATACGCCCCGGACCGATGAACTGCTCCGGGATCAGCCCGGATATCATGAGACTCTTGGGCGTCGCCCGCCCACCCTGCTCGGCCAGGTTGTCCAGCACCTGGATGAAGCGCTCCAGCAGGTCACCGATCACCTGAAAACCGGCCGCCTGGATCTCCACCACCTCGGTTGCCCGGTAGATCCGGTCACTGGCCATTTCGATCAGCCGGTCCATGGCTGCGCGGCGTGGAAACTGGCTCAGCAAGGGCTGGTCGAACTCGCCGTCCAGAATCGCCTGCTCATTGTCCAGGAAGCAGTCCATCGCCTGGGTAATCGCCTCGTTGATCACCTTGGCACGAAGAAACTCGACCCGTCCCTTGTGATCCCCGATAGCCTGCATGCGCAGGCGCTGCTTCTCCGGCTCACCGAGTATGTCCAGGTAGAGGGACATCACCTCGTCAAAGGCCAGGTAGCCCAGCCGGTAGCCATCCTCGATGTCGATCACCCGGTAGCTGATATCATCCGCCGCCTCCACCAGGAAGGCCAGCGGATGGCGACACCACACCGCCCTGGAACCATCCCTGCGAATCAGCCCGACCTGGTCGGCAACCTGTTCGAACAGCGCCCGGTCCTCGGCGAAGAAACCATGTTTCTTCGCACTCACCCCGGGATATCGTCCGCCTCCGAGGCAGGACTCCCGGGGATACTTGGTAAAGGCGGCCAGGGTGGCGCAGGTCAGCTGCAACCCGCCCGGATTGTCCGGATTCTGCAGGCGGGTCAGGATACGAAACCCCTGGGCATTACCCTCGAAACTGGTGAAATCCTCCCGCTCGCTGTCCTTCAGCATATCGACCCGGGGCCGGCCGTAGCTGGCCTCGCTGGCCCAGCTTCGAAACGCATCCTCTCCGGAGTGGCCGAACGGGGGGTTTCCGATATCGTGAGCGAGACAGGCCGCGGCACAGATATCACCGAAGTCGGACGCCTCGAAGCCTTTAAGACCCCGCCGCGCGATCACCTGCTCACCCACCTGGGTGCCCAGCGAACGACCAATGCTGGAGGCCTCAAGGCTGTGGGTCAGGCGAGTGCGGATATAGTCCACACGGGAGAGTGGAAACACCTGGGTCTTGTCCTGCATGCGCCGAAACGCCGAAGAGAAGACAATTCGGTCGAAGTCGCGCTGAAAATCGGTGCGCGCCGAGGTGCCCGTGGCAAGCCGATCGCTCCCCAGGCGGCTGCGGGACAGCAGTTGATTCCATTGCATGGTACGGATCACCTCTGGCTGTGACGAATCTGACCGGTTTATCACTGCGCCCCAGTGGGATTACAGGTCGATGACCACGCGTTGTCCGGCCTGCCCATGGTAGCAGATCGGGCGCATGAGAATAACAGAAAACGGTTATATTGCAGCGGCTTAGCGGGTGGTACTTGCCTGGATCACCCAAACTGAGTAGGCTTGTCGCCCTCGACACCCAATAACCCGGAAAACCAGGTAATTCAGATGATCGTCCCAAGCTATGAAAAGGCCCGCTTCAACATGGTGGAGCAGCAGGTGCGTCCGTGGGAAGTGCTTGATGCCCAGGTACTCGAATTGATCGGCAGCATGCCGCGGGAACACTTCGTACCCGAAAAGTACCGTGGACTGGCCTACGCCGATATCGAGGTTCCGCTGGGCGATGGACAGAAGATGATGTTCCCCCGGGTCGAGGGGCGGATCCTGCAGGCCCTGGATGTACAGCCGGAGGAGACGGTGCTGGAGATCGGCACCGGCAGCGGCTACCTGACCGCGTGCCTGGCCCGGATGGGCGGGAGCGTGATCAGCCAGGATATCAATCCTGAATTTACCGAGCAGGCGAGGAAAAAGCTGGCCGAACTGGGCATAGAGAACGTGCAACTGCGCACCACCGACAGCCTCAGCGACGACGTGGAAAGTGGCCCGTTTGATGCCATCGCAGTCACCGGCTCGCTGCCCACGATCCCGGACAACCTGAAACAGCGCCTTACCGTCGGTGGGCGGATGTTCATCATCACCGGCGAAAGCCCTGTGATGACCGCCTACCTGGTCACCCGTCGGGGCGACAATGAATGGCAGACCGAGGCGCTGTTCGAAACCGACATCGCGCGACTGATCAACGCACCGGTAACCCGCAAGTTCGAGTTCTGAACAGCCTCCGGGTTTTCCAGACCCCAAAAAAAGAGGGCGCCGTAAAGGCGCCCTCTTTTTTT
>JAPHTA010000182.1 GCA_026196475.1 Sedimenticola sp. | reverse complement strand
CGAGTTACTCAGTTTACTAAATTTTTTGGAGAAGACCTTGGCCAACTCACCACAAGCCCGCAAACGTGCGCGTCAGGCCGAACAGCATCGCCAGAACAACGCGTCCCGGCGCAGCAACATGCGCACCTACCTGAAGAACGTAGAGAAAGCGCTGGCTACTGGCGATAAGGAAAAGGCTACCGAGGCTTACACCAAGGCGGTACCGGTAATAGACCGGGCGGCAAACACCGGCCTGATCCACAAGAACAAGGCCGCCCGCCACAAGAGCCGCCTGAATGCACACATCAAATCGCTGTAAACAGTAGCACCGTGCATGACGAAAAACCGGCCACAAGCCGGTTTTTTTGGTCCCGGAAACGCCCTACACCAGTACCAGGTTGTCCCGGTGGATCAGCTCCTCCTCATCCTGGTAACCAAGAATCTCCTGGATCCGGCTTGAGGGGACCCCCTTGATACGGTCACTCTCGCGCGAGTTGTAGTTGACCAGACCGCGGGCGATCTCGCGTCCCCGCTGGTCGACGCAGGCCACCATCTCACCCCGGGAAAACTCGCCAACCACCCGCTTGACGCCAACCGCCAGCAGGCTCCTGCCAGATTCCCGCAGGACCTTCACAGCGCCATCATCCACCACCAGCTGACCGCGCACCTGCAAGTGGCCGGCCAGCCAGCGCTTGCGGGCCGCCTCCGCCTCCTGCACCGGCAACAGCATGGTACCCAGCGGCTCGCCTTCGGCGATCCGGGTCAGAACCTGCTCGGCAAATCCCGGGGCAATCAGGGTCGCGGTCCCGGAGCGCGCCGCCAGCCGCGCGGCGCGTATCTTGGTAACCATCCCACCGCGTCCCAACGCCCCGGCGCTGCCGCCGGCCACCTGGTCCAGCTTCGGGTCATCCACGCGGCTCTCGTCAATCAACTCCGCCTCGGGATTGCTGCGCGGGTCACTGTCGAACAGCCCCTGCTGGTCGGTCAACAGAACCAGCAGGTCGGCCTCCACCAGGTTGGCCACCAGCGCTGCCAGGGTATCGTTGTCACCGAAGCGCAACTCCTGGTTGGCCACGGTATCGTTCTCGTTTACCACCGGCACCACACCCAGACCGATCAGGGTTCGCAGGGTACTGCGGGCATTCAGGTAGCGTTTCCGGTTGGTCAGGTCGTCATGGGTCAGCAGTACCTGGGCAGTATGCAGGTCATGTTTCTGAAAGCAGGTCTCGTAGGCTCGAATCAGGCCCATCTGACCGATCGCAGCGGCAGCCTGAAGCTCATGCAGGGTGCTGGGGCGGGTACGCCAACCCATGCGACTCATACCTTCAGCCACGGCACCGGAGGAGACCAGGATCAACTCGTTGCCGGCCAGCACCCAGCGCGCCATCTGCTCAACCCAGGATGAGAGCGCATCCCGCGCCAGGCCCTTGCCGTCATCTGTCAACAGGGCGCTGCCGATCTTTACCACCCAGCGCCGTGCCGAGGTAAACTTCTTTCGGGACATATTCATACCGCTACCATCTCTTCAACCCTGTCCGCCTACTTCCGCACCGGGTCCCAGGGCTCGTCGTCATCAACCGGCGCATCTGCCACCGCATCCTCCGCACGCAGGGTTTTCAACCGCTTCATCAGCGCCTGGGTCAACTCACGTGTGCCCCGGCCGCTCATCGCCGAGATCGAGAACACCGGGCCCTGCCAGTCCAGCGCTTCGAGTACCGCCCGGCGATGCTCCTCGAACGCCTCCTCGCTGACCAGGTCGATCTTGTTCAGTACCAGCCAGCGCTCTTTTTCAAAAAGGGCCTGACTGTATTTCTGCAGCTCCGACGCGATCATCCGCACCTCCTGCGCCGGCGACACGTGCTCGTCAACGGGCGCGATATCAACCAAGTGCAGCAGCAGGCGGGTCCGTTCCAGGTGCTTCAGAAAGCGCAACCCAAGGCCGGCGCCCTCGGCCGCCCCCTCGATCACCCCGGGGATATCGGCAATCACAAAGCTGTTGCCAGTACCCATGCTGACCACGCCCAGGTTGGGGTGCAGGGTGGTGAAAGGGTAGTCCGCCACCTTGGGGGTGGCGCTGGAGACCCTGGAGATCAGGCTCGATTTACCCGCGTTGGGCATGCCCAGCAGGCCCACGTCTGCCAGCAGGATCAGCTCCAGCCTGATCTCCCGCTCCTCCCCCATGGAACCGGGGGTGAACTGGCGCGGAGCCCGGTTGGTGCTGCTCTTGAAACGGGCGTTACCGATGCCGTGAAACCCGCCCTGGGCCACCAGCAACCTGTCCCCGTGGGCCAACAACTCCCCCATCAGCTCATCGGTTTCGATATCGGTAACCCGGGTGCCGACAGGGACCTTGACATAAAGATCCTCGGCACTGCGGCCAGTACAGTTACGCCCCATACCCTGCTGACCGCTCTTGGCCCGGTGGCGCCGCTGGTGGCGAAAATCGACCAGGGTGTTGAGGCCCGAGTCGGCCTGCAGGTAGACGCTGCCTCCATCGCCCCCGTCCCCACCGTCCGGACCGCCACGGGGGATATATTTCTCGCGCCGGAAGCTGACGGCTCCATTACCGCCCTTACCTGCCTCTACGCGAATGGTGGCTTCATCAACAAATTTCATGACCGTGCCTGCTGTTGTCCGGTTGGCGTCGCCATAACGCAAAAAGCCCCGTCAAAAGACGAGGCCTTTTTCTAACCATTGTCGGCGCGCGATCAGGCCGGGATCACGCTCACGTAGCGACGATTTTTCGGGCCCTTGATCTCGAACTTCACCACGCCGTCCACTTTCGCGAACAGGGTGTGATCCTTGCCGCAACCGACGTTGACACCGTTGTGCACGGCGGTGCCACGCTGGCGAATAATGATGCCTCCGGCATTGATGGCCTGGCCACCGAATACCTTTACACCCAGTCTTTTGGACTCTGAATCGCGGCCGTTACGTGTACTACCGCCTGCTTTCTTATGTGCCATTGCCTAACCCTGCCTCTCAGCCTGCGCTGATTCCGGTAATCTCAAGTTCGGTGTACCACTG
>JAPHTA010000156.1 GCA_026196475.1 Sedimenticola sp. | reverse complement strand
TTTGGTAATAACATGACTTAATCCTTCTTACGCGATGCTTTGTTACGCGCGGGTTTTGGCGCGGCCTCCTCGGGAGCCTCGTCACCAAAGACTTCGCCTTTGAAAATCCAGACCTTCACACCGATGATTCCATAGGTGGTCTTCGCCTCGGCAAAACCGTAATCGATGTCAGCACGCAGGGTGTGCAGCGGAACACGGCCTTCGCGGTACCACTCGTTTCGCGCAATCTCGGCGCCATTCAGTCGCCCGGAGATATTGACCTTGATGCCACCCGCACCCAGGCGCATGGCTGTCTGCACCGAGCGCTTCATGGCGCGACGGAACATGACACGGCGCTCCAGCTGCTGGGTAATCCCCTCGGCCACCAGTTGCGCGTCCAGCTCCGGCTTGCGAATCTCTTCCACACTGATATGGGCGGGTATTCCCATACGCCTGGAAACCTCGGCCCGAAGCAGATTGATATCCTCGCCCTTTTTGCCAATCACTATTCCCGGGCGGGCGGTATGAATGGTTACGTGGGCATTCTTGGCCGGACGATCGATCTGAATGCGGCTGACTGAAGCCTGCGACAGGCGCTTCTTGAGGTAGTCACGCACTTCAAGGTCGGTATTCAGCATGCCGGCATAATCTTTGGAGTCGGCATACCACTTCGACGTCCACTGCTTGACGATGCCAAGACGAATTCCAATTGGATGTACTTTCTGACCCATAACTTTGCCTTACTTGTCCGACACAATCACAGTAAAGTGACTGGTACGCTTGAAAATACGGGCCGCACGACCCTTTGCTCGCGCCCTGATCCGCTTCATCGTGGGACCTTCATCGACCATGACCGTGGCAACTTTCAGTTCATCGATGTCCGCACCTTCGTTGTTCTCCGCGTTTGCAATAGCGGAGTCCAGCAGTTTTTTCATCAGGGACGCGCCCTTCTTGTTGCTGAAGGTGAGAATATTCAGAGCCTGCTCCACAGGCAGACCCCTAATCTGGTCAGCAACCAGACGCCCTTTCTGGGCCGAAATACGCGCAAAGCGCAATTTAGCAGCAGCCTGCATGGCTTATACTCCGGTTATCGTTTCGACTTCTTGTCTGCCGCGTGCCCACGGAAGGTCCGGGTCAAGGCAAACTCGCCAAGTTTGTGGCCAATCATGTTCTCGGTAACGAGTACTGGAATATGCTGGCGCCCGTTATACACCGCGATCGTCAGACCAATCATGTCCGGCAGCACCATTGAGCGGCGGGACCAGGTCTTGATCGGACGTTTGCTGTTACTTGCCACTGCTTCGTCAACCTTCTTCATCAGATGATGGTCGACAAATGGGCCTTTTTTAATTGAACGTGGCACGTTGAATTACCTCGGTTCCAGTTACTTACGATTACGCCGACGCACAATCATCTTGTCCGTGCGCTTGTTGGTGCGTGTTTTGTAGCCCTTGGTCGGCACGCCCCAGGGGCTGCAGGGGTGACGTCCACCAGAAGTGCGACCTTCACCACCGCCGTGCGGGTGATCGACCGGGTTCATCGCGACACCACGAACGGTAGGCCGGACACCGCGCCAACGTGACGCGCCAGCCTTACCCAGCTTGCGCAGACTGTGCTCGTTGTTCCCAACCTCGCCGATAGTCGCGCGGCATTCACTGCGCACCTTGCGCATCTCGCCTGAGCGGAGGCGCAGGGTAGCATATTCTCCCTCACGTGCAACCAGTTGAGCTGAAGTTCCGGCGGAACGGGCCATTTGAGCTCCCTTGCCGGGCTTCATCTCGATGCAGTGAACCGTGGTTCCCACCGGGATATTGCGCAGCGGCAGGCAGTTGCCCACCTTGATTCCGGCATCCTCGCCCGATACCACAGGGTCACCTGCAGACAGGTTTCGTGGGCAGATGATGTAGCGACGCTCGCCATCCTGGTACTTGATCAGGGCGATATTGGCGGTCCGGTTGGGATCGTACTCGATACGTTCCACGATACCGGGGATGCCAACCTTGTCGCGCTTGAAGTCGACAATACGGTAGCGCTGCTTGTGTCCGCCACCGTGATGACGGGCAGTGATGCGACCGTTGTTGTTACGACCACCCTTTTTGCTCTTGCGCTCCAGCAGCGGCTCATGGGGCGCACCCTTGTGCAGTTCAGGGTTAACTACCTTAACCACGAACCGGCGACCTGCTGAAGTTGGTCTGGTTTTTACAATAGCCATACTTTTGATTCCGCTTTATTCGTTTCGACTAAGGGCCGATCAGGCACCCGCACCGAAGTCGATATCGCTGCCTTCTGCCAGCCGTATATAGGCCTTGCGAACACCGCTACGGCGACCCTTGATCTGGCCGAAACGCTTGCTCTTGCCCTTTACGTTGACAACCCGCACATTTTCCACAGTGACATCGAACATCTCTTCGACGGCTTTCTTGATCTCCGGCTTCTTCGCATCCGGAACCACCTTGAATACGTACTGGCGGTTGGTATCGGCCGCGATAGTGCTCTTTTCAGAGATCACCGGTCCGACCAGGACCTGCATAATGCGCTCTTTATTCATGACAGGCGCTCCTCCAGCTGTTTCAGGGCGTCCGACGTGATCACGATTTTATCGAAGCCGACCAGGCTGACCGGGTCAATCTCCCGTGCGTCACAGACGTCGATAGCGTAAAGATTGCGCGCCGCCAGATAGAGATTCTCATCCGGCTGAGTGGCCACGATAAGCGCTTCCTTGACACCCAACTCACCCAGCTTGGAAACCAGTTCCTTGGTTTTAGGCGCAGATACCACCAACTCTGAAACCACAACCAGTCGCTCAGTACGCAGCAACTCGGAAAGAATCGAGCGCATCGCACCACGATACATCTTGCGATTCAGCTTCTGCGAGTAATCACGCGGGGTTGCCGCGAAGGTCACACCACCGGAGCGCCAGATCGGGCTACGGCTGGTGCCGGCACGGGCACGGCCCGTTCCCTTTTGGCGCCAGGGCTTGATCCCGCCACCACTTACCGCGGAACGGTTCTTGTTGGCCTTGGTACCAGCGCGGGCTCCAGCCAGGTAGGCATTGACCACCTGGTGAATCAGCGCTTCGTTGTAATCGGCTGCGAAGACGGAGTCCGAGACCTGGATCGTCTCCGACTTGCCGCCACCGGCCTGTATATTGAGGTCCATTGCGTTATTACCCCTTGTTCAGCTTCTTGATGGCGGGCGTAATGATCACATCACCACCACGCGAACCCGGCACGGCACCCTTGATCAGCAACAGGTTGCGCTCGGCATCGACCCGGACAACCTCCAGGTTCTGAATAGCGCGCCTTACATTGCCCTGGTGACCGGCCATCTTTTTGCCCTTGAACACGCGACCAGGCGTCTGGCACTGCCCGATTGATCCGGGTGCCCGGTGCGAAATGGAGTTGCCGTGGGTAGCATCCTGCATACGGAAACCATGGCGCTTTACCGCGCCCTGAAATCCCTTGCCGATGGTGGTTCCACGCACGTCCACGATCTGCCCGGCCTCGAAAATATCAACCTTGACCTCTCCGCCGACCTCGATGCCTTCGCCCTCCTCACCAGAGAGGCGGAACTCCCACATGCCGCGCCCGGCTTCTACACCGGCCTTGGCTAGGTGACCTGCCTCCGGCCTGGAGACAGAAGACGCCTTGCGAGACCCGGTAGTCACCTGCACTGCGTTGTAGCCGTCGTTGTCAACGGTGCGCAGCTGGGTGACGCGGTTCGGCGCCACTTCGATCACAGTAACCGGAACCGACACACCCTCTTCGGTGAATACCCGGGTCATGCCGACTTTTCGTCCTACAATTCCTAACATCGTCTTCACCTCAGTTCAGCTTGATCTGAACGTCAACGCCTGCCGCCAGATCCAACTTCATCAGCGCATCGACCGTCTTGTCGGTCGGGTCGACGATATCCATCAGCCGCTTGTGGGTACGGATCTCGTACTGATCACGCGCGTCCTTGTTGACGTGCGGTGAGATCAATACAGTGAACCGCTCTTTCTTGGTCGGCAGCGGGATCGGCCCGTGGACCTGCGCACCGGTGCGCTTGGCGGTATCGACAATTTCACGTGCAGACTGATCGATCAGACGGTGATCGAAAGCCTTCAGTCGAATACGAATTCTCTGGTTGGCCATATTTTTTACTCTATGATCTTAGCAACGACGCCGGCGCCGACGGTACGGCCACCTTCGCGGATCGCAAAACGCAGACCCTCTTCCATCGC
>JAPHTA010000069.1 GCA_026196475.1 Sedimenticola sp. | reverse complement strand
TTCATCAACAGCCACAAGCGCGGCAGTGGCCTCAAGGAGGCGATTCTGAACGCCGGCGTGGCCCGATTCCGGCCGGTGATGCTCACCTCCCTGACCACCTTCATCGGCCTGATGCCGCTGCTGTTCGAGCAGTCCACCCAGGCCCAGTTCCTGATCCCGATGGCCATCTCGCTCGGCTTCGGTATCCTCTTCGCCACCTTTATCACCCTGCTCCTGGTGCCGGTGAACTACCTGCTGATGGAGCAGGGAGTGGCCGCCTGGTCCCGCTGGAGCGGGCGATGAGGCTGCTGCACACCGCCGACTGGCATATCGGTCGCCAGTTCCACCACCAGTCCCTGCTCGAGGATCAGCGTCACGTGCTGGAGCAGATCGTGAGCCTGGTGCGGGAGCGCCAGGTGGACGTGGTGCTGGTGGCGGGGGATGTCTACGACCGCTCGGTACCGCCGGCCGCTGCGGTTGCGCTGCTGGACGAGGTGCTGGAGCGACTCTGTCTGCAGCTGGGTGTGCCGGTGATCATAATCGCCGGCAACCACGATGGGCCCGAGCGGCTCGCCTTTGGCGCCCGGCACCTGGCCCGGGCCGGCCTGCATATCGTCACCCGGCTGCAGGCGGAGCCGGAACCGCTCCTGCTTGGCCCCGCCGGCCAGGAGGTGGCGTTCTTCCCGATCCCCTATGCCGAGCCGGTAACCGTTCGCCAGCTGCTGGACGAGGATATCGCCAGCCACGATGAGGCGATGGCCCGGATCACGGCGAGAATCCGCCAGTGCCGGCCACGGGACCTTCCCTGCGTGGTGCTGGCCCACTGCTACCTCTCCGGCGGGGAGGCGTCGGATTCCGAACGACCCCTCTCCATCGGTGGTGCGGAGTGGGTGTCACCGGCCCATTTCAGGGAGTTCGACTACGCCGCCCTGGGTCACCTGCACGGGCGCCAGTTCCGGGGTGCCGAACATGTCCGTTATGCCGGTTCCATTCTCAAGTACTCCTTCTCCGAATGCAGGCACACCAAGTCGGTCACCCTGGTGGATCTGGACCGGGGTGGTGTGAGCGCCATCGAACAGGTGGAGCTGCAGCCCCTGCGCGACATGCGCATCCTGGAGGGGGACCTGGATACGATTCTGGCCCGGGGGGTGAAGGATCCGCATCAGGATGACTACCTGCTGGTGCGGCTCAGTGACACCCGGGCGATACTCGATGTCATGGGCAAGCTGCGGGCAGTCTACCCCAACGTGCTGCACCTGGAGCGGCCGGGGCTGATGCCGGTGGGCGAGGTCCCCGGCCTGCAGCGGGAGCAGCTGAAGCGGGGCGAGATGGCCATGTTCCGGGACTTCTACCGTCAGGTCCGGGGCGAGGAGCTGGAGCCGGAGGGGGAGGCGCTGATTGCCGGGACCCTGGAACAGATTCATCGCGGTGAGGAGTAGCAGCATGCCGGTTTTGGCAAGGAACTCCGGCTTCCCCTGGCCACACCCGGACGAATACGGAGGGCTCTCGGATGCGTCCGCTTGAGCTCGAACTGTCCGCCTTTGGTCCCTTCGCCGGGCGGCAACAGATCGATTTCCGGGAACTGGGGCCACATCCCCTGTTCCTGATCAACGGCCCCACCGGTTCCGGCAAGACCACCCTCCTTGACGCGATCTGTTTCGCCCTCTACGGCAGTACCACCGGTGACGAGCGTGAGCCGAGCCAGATGCGCTGCGACGCCGCCGGGCCGGACACCCTGACCGAGGTCACCTTCAGCTTCGAACTGGCGGGCAGGTGCTACCGGATACGTCGGGTGCCCGAGCAGGAGCGGCCCAAGGCGCGAGGCGAGGGGACCACCCGTCAGGCGGCCCGGGCCCAGCTCTGGGCAGTACCGGAAGAGGGCGAGGAGCAGCTGCTGGTGGCGGCAAAGGTGACCGAGGCGACGGCCGAGATCGAGCGCCTGACCGGACTCAACGTGGCGCAGTTCCGGCAGGTGATGGTGCTGCCCCAGGGCAAGTTCCGGGAACTGCTGCTGGCCGAGTCGAAGGCGCGGGAGGCGATCTTCAGCCAGCTGTTCCAGACCGGCGTCTACCGCCAGCTGGAGGAGCGCCTGAAGGCCCGGGCCTCCCTGATTCGTCGCGAGGTGGAGACCGCGCGCAAGGTACAGGAGGCGATCCTGCAGGGTATCGGCCTGGAGAGTCGCTCCGAACTGGAGCAGGCGCAGCAGGATCTGGCGCCCGATCTGGAGGTGGCGGATAGGCAGCGAACGGCTTTTCGCAAGCGCTTTGAGCAGGCCCAGCAGGCGCTGCAGCAGGGGCAACAGCTGCGGGACGCCTTTCTGGTCCTGGACCGACTGTTGGCCGAGCAGGAGCAGCTGCAGGCACGGCGGGGAGAGGCGCAAGAGTGGCAGCGACAGCTGCAGCAGGCGGAACAGGCACAACGTCTGCAGCCGCTGTTTGCCCGTTTGACCGAGGCCCGGGAGGCCTGTCGCTCTGCCGGGGAAAAACATCAGCAGGCGGTGAAGGCGGAACAGGATGCGGCGCGGGAGCTGGACAGGGCGAAGCTGGCGCTTGAGCAGGGCGAGTCACTGGCCAACGAACTGGACCGCTGCAAGCAGCAGCTGTCCACCCTGCAGGGCTACCAGGCCAGGGCGACCCGTCTGGCGGAGGCGCTGCAGCGATCGAAGCAGGCCCGGGAGGAACAGGGGCGGGCCGAAGCGGAGCGGCAGGCCAGGGACGTTCAGCTGCAGGAGATCCTGCGTCAGCGGGAGGCGTTGGAGGCGGAACGGCGTGAGCAGCAGGCGGGGCTGGAGCGGGTCAGTGATGTCCCGTTGCGGCTGCAGCAGGTCAAACAGTGGCTTCGTGACCGGACCAACTTGGATAAGCTGCAAAAGGAGCATGAGCGTCTTGCAGAGGTGCTGCAGCAGGCGGAACAGAAAGGGCAGCACCTGGCCAAGCGGGAGAAGGAGGCGACCCGGCAGCTCCGGCTGCTGGAGCTGGCCTGGCACCAGGGGCAGGCGGCCCTGCTGGCCCGGGAGCTGGAAGAGGACCGGCCCTGCCCGGTATGCGGCAGCCTTGAACACCCGGAACCGGCGGTCAGCGAAGGGGCGCTCCCCGGTGAGATGGAGCTGGAACAGGCGAGGCAGGCGCAGCAGCGGCTGCAGGAGCAGCTGGAGCATGCCCGGGGCGATTTCAAGGAACGCAAGGTCGAGCTGACGGGGGTGACATCCCGCATCCGGGAGCTGGAGCAGCAGCTTGGAGAGATGGCGGCGACTCCATTGCAGGAGTTGGAACAGCAGCAGAAGATGCTACAGCAGGCGGAAAAGGAGCGGGAGCTCCTGCAGGAACTGCTGAAGAAGTCGGCCGGGCGGGAAGGCGAGTTGAAGCGGCAAGAGACGGAGGCCCGGGACGCCCTGGAAAACGCCGTGGCACGGCTTACCCGAGAGCAGTCGGAGCTGGCCGCGGCCGAGAGTGAGCAGAAGGGCGCTGAGCGGGAGCTGCCGGCCGACTACCGTGAAGCGGGCCGATTGGAACAGGCGATTCAGGAGGCCCGTGCAGAAGAAGAACGGCTGGCGCGGGAGATCGGCCAGGCCCGCTCCCACCACCAGCAGGCCAGCAGTGCGGCGGTCTCTGCGACGGCCACCCGTCGTTCTGCCTTGGAGACACAGCAGGCCGCAGCCCGGGACCTGCAGGCCCTGGAGGATGATTGGCGGGAACGGCTGGCGGCCAGCCCGTTCGTTGATCAGCAGGCCTTCGAGCAGGCCATCCTGGCGGAGATGGAACAGCAGCAGTTACGGATACGGGTGCAGCAACACGAGCAGGCGAGCCAGCGGAACGCCGGCGCCCTTCGAGAACAGGAGGCGGCCCTGGAGGGACAGTCGCGGCCGGATATCGAAGCACTGCAGCAGGCGCGGGCGACAGCGGAACAGGCCATGGAACAGGCGGAGCAGTCGTGGCGGGCTCTGGACAAGAAGATGGACCGGCTGCGGGATGCCGAGGCACAGCTCTCCCGCAGCGAGCAGCAGTGTGCCGAACAGGAGCAGCAGTACGCCCTGGTCGGCACCCTCAGCGAGGTGGCCAATGGCCAGACCGGGGACAAGATCAGCCTGCAGCGTTTCGTCCTCAGCGTGCTGCTGGATGACGTTCTGGTGGAGGCCAGCCGTCGTCTCTACCTGATGAGCAAGCACCGCTACCGGCTGCTGCGCGTCAGTGACCGGGCCAGGGGCAACCGGGCCTCCGGGCTCGACCTGGAGGTGGAGGACGCGTATACCGGAAAATGCCGCCCGGTGGCCACCCTCTCCGGGGGGGAGAGCTTCCTGGCCGCCCTCTCCCTGGCCCTGGGTCTCTCCGACGTGGTGCAGGCCTACTCCGGTGGCATCCGCCTGGACACCCTGTTTATCGACGAGGGCTTCGGCTCCCTCGATCCCGAGTCCCTGGACCTGGCGGTGCGGGCCCTCATCGATCTGCAGTCCTCCGGGCGCATGATCGGGGTGATCTCGCATGTCAGCGAGCTCAAGGAGCAGATGGCGTTGCGGCTGGATATCGTCAGCACCCGACAGGGGAGCCAGGTGCGGGTGGTCACCCCCTGACCCGGGCCGGCGACAATGGCAGGCTGAACTACAATGGAGTGACTCGAGGCAATGCCCCGGAAATATGGGGGGTGCCCAGCGAGCATTCACGGAATGGAGAGTTGAGAATGGACAGAACCTGGATAGCAATTCCCCTGTTGTTGGCCAGCCTCGGCCTGCAGGCCGCCGGCGTCAGCGTGGTCAACGTGAACGGCAGCAACGGGGCCTGGATCGGCTACAGCGACGGCTCGGTGCGCTTCTGCAATGGCGGGGGCGGTACCGCGGTGCCGTTCTGGACCCGCTGTACCCTGGCGGTCCCGGCCAATGGTGCCGCGGTAACCGATATCAGCAACAACGACCGGCGCGCCTGGATCGGCCATGCGGATGGCCGGCTGCGCTACTGCCGGGAGAGCGGCAGTGACCAGAGCCCGGTTACCGAGTGTGTCGACGTGCAGCCTTGAGTCGGAGTTCTCCCGGTGCAGAAAGAGAATGAAGGAAGCCTGGTGATCAGACTGGAACAGAGCCTGGGCCAGTGGCAGGAGAGCGGGTTTGAACAGGCCCTGAAGTCTGAACTGAAAGCGCTGCCGCCGGGTTGTCTCCCGCTGCAGCAGGGAGTGCTCCGGGGCGGCTATGCCGATCCCTCGGAACTGGAGGTCTCGCTGCTGCAGCAGGCCGGAAGCGCGACCTGTCTCTCGTTACGGGTTGCCCTCTTCTTTCACGAGACAATAGCCGGCTGCAGCTGTGGCGATGACCCGGTGAGCGAGCCCGTCTACTGCGAACTGGATATCCGGATTGACCGGCAGACCGCCGAGGCGAGTTTCAAGCTGCGCTGAACAGGCTAGCGGGAGAGCAGCTGGCCTGGCAACCTGTCGGACTCAACGCTGATCTACTGTGGAAAAGCCGGATTTGGCCATGTTTTCCGATCTTTTTCGTTAAATAGACCCACTATTCGCCTCAAAAGATCGAAAAATCTGTCTCAAACCGGCTTTCCCTCGCGACGATCGGTTAAGTCCGGCAGGCTGCCAGGGATTTTTCCATCCGCTGCACGCTTTCCTGGCCCTCGTCTATTGCCTCCTCGGCGCGGTCGAACTCCAGTAGCCCGAGCTGGGCCAGGCGTGGCGATAGCAGCACGTCTGGCGGGTCTCCCGCCATGCGGCTCTTGGTGATGCGGTCCTGCATGATGTTGATCGAACTGGCCATTACCTCGAACATCCCCGGTACCGCCTTGCGGTCCCGTTTCTCCTGGCTCCAGTGGGCGAGCAGGGATTCCAGCAGGCCGCTGTTGACCCGTTTCATCAGTTGCCGGAACAGGTCCCGCTGCTCGCTGCGTATTGCCGACCTGGTACCGTTGCGTGACCTGAGATGACGCCCGACGATGTCACTGTTCAGGTTGACCGCGATAATCACATCGGCGCCCATGGCCCGGCACAGGGAGACCGGTACCGGGTTGGTCAGGCCCCCGTCCACCAGCCAGCGCCCCTCCAGCTCCACCGGCGAGAAGAGTCCGGGGAGGGCGATCGAGGCACGTACTGCCGCCATCAGGGCGCCCTTCTGCAGCCATATCTCGCGTCCACTTCCCAGGTCGCTGGCGACGGCGGCAAAGGGCAGGGGCAGGTCCTCGATATTGGCATCCCGGATCTTGTCCTCGAACGAGCCCATCAGGCTGCCGCCCTCGATCAGGCCGCCGGCCATCCGCACGTCCAGCAGCTTGACCACGTCCCAGAAGCTGAGGTCCCGGACCCACTGCTCCAGCCCGTCCAGGTTGCCGCCGCAGTAGGCGGCGCCCACCAGGGCACCAACCGAGCAGCCGGCCACGATGTCGGGCTTGATGCCCTGCTCCTCCAGTGCCTTGATGACACCGATGTGGGCCCAGCCCCGGGCCGAACCGCTGCCCAGCGCCAGGCCGATCCTGAGTTTCTCCATCTCTCTCACCTGCAAGTCTGTTCCTGTCCCCTTGGAGCAGGTTACACCCCCCGGGGTTGTCTGGGTACTCCGGAGCGGGGCTTGGAGATTATATAAACCGCCGCGGGCGCAAAGGGCGCCAGGGTGAAACAATGGCCAATGTTTATCCCGGTTCTTCCTGTGCCCAGGTGATCCGCTGAGGTCGTGGTCGCGGTTATCCCCGGCCGGTTTGCTGTTCCCGCTGGGCCAGGATCCAGTCGCGGAACAGCGTCACCTTCGGATCCTCCCTGCGCCCCTCGGGATAGACCAGGTAGTAGCCGTTGCTTCCGTCCACCATCAGGTCGAACGGGATCAACACCCGGCCGCTGGCCAGCTCCTGTTCAATCAGGTGGCGGCTGACGATACCGTAGCCGAGCCCCGCCTCCACCGCGTCCATCATCAGGGGCGAGCTCTGAAACCCGGGGCCCCGTTTCACCTCCACCCGGGGGATGCCGGCGGCGGCGAACCACTCCTGCCAGTCGCTGGCCTTGGGCCGGACATGCAGCAGCGGCAGCTGTGCCAGTTCTTCGGGCGAGGTGGGAGCGTTTTCCGCCTGCAACAGCTTTGGGCTGCATACCGGCACCAGCGCCTCGGGCAGCAGCAGGTGACTGGCCAGCCCCGCCCAGCTGCCGCGACCGAAGCGGACCGCCAGGTCCACGTCACTGTGGCTGAAGTCGACCAGGCGCATGGAGGTGGTGATCTCCACCTCGTGCTCCGGGTGTTTACGGTAGAAGTCGTACAGGCGCGGGATCAGCCAGCCACCGGCGATGGCCGGTGCCACGTTGATACGGATCACCCGGTCCTGGCTGCGCATCAGTTGCCGGGTCGCCTCGCTGATCTGCTCCAGGGCCAGGCGTATGGCCGGCAGGTAGCGTTCCCCCTCCGGGGTGAGGACGACCTGCCGGGTACGACGGTGGAACAGGCGGACGCCCAGGTACGCCTCCAGCGTCTTTACCTGGTGGCTGACGGCGGAGGCGGTGACGTGCAGCTCCTGTGCCGCCAGGCTGAAGCTGAGGTGGCGGGCCGCACATTCAAAGGTGCGGATGGCGTTGAGCGGGGGCGTGCCCAGGGGTCTGTCCTTATGGTTAAAAATAATTCATCTATAGTTCAAAATTCATCGTTTGTCGACCATTAAGGGCGATTCTATAGTGCATTCAACGGCTGATTTAAAGAATGTGCAATCAGTTTACGATCAAGTAAATATTATCTGTAAAGGAGGTTTTCATGAGCCGGACAGAGAGACGAGGGGAAGACGGAATGAGGCCCGAGGCCGGCGGAACCATCCGCAGGACCCTGGATGGCAGCATCGATTTCCGCTACTACGAGCGGCGGGGGCGGAGGCTTCGTGCACAAGCCGCGGGGGACATATTCGAACACATCAGCGGCCTGTTGCCGTTTTTCCGCCCCTCCGTCGAGCCCGATGGGGATGAGGAAACAGAGCAATCCGGCCAGTGCCTCCTGCCCGGTTGCGGTTCACGGTGATGACAGGCTCCGATCCGAATCGACCCGGTATTGAAATTCACCCGGACTCGGAGTCAAACCGTTACCCGCTGGAGGGAAATACACTCTATTCCTTGTGGCCTGACTCCGACCCCTTCTGCCAGCCTACCATCGCCCGCCCCGGTTGCGACGCTGCCGGTGACGCTCCAGCCGCCTGTTGAGAGCCGAGATCATCTCATCCTCGTCCAGGTAGTCATCACTGTTGCTGTCGATCTCGTGGAACTGCAGGGGCGGTCGCCCTGGACGGCCTGCCTGCTCCGCTGCCTGGCGCCGCTGTTCGGTATGGGCGAGAAACTGGCGGTACTCTTCGTGGCTGAGCCTGCCGTCCCGGTCCAGGTCATGGATGGAGAAGGGGCGGCTGGCCCCGTTACCGGTTGCCGTTGGTTCCGTGGCCTGACCCGCGGCTGTCAGCGGGGCTGCAAGCAGTAACAGCATAAGCCAGGCGCGGGGTTGTATCGGGGTCCATTTCATATTCATCCGTTCACTCCCGGACTTTGAGGAACTGTTGCAGAATCTCCAGCTGGTCGTCGGAGAACTCCAGGCGGCGATGGGAACGAATGCTGCCCGAGCGCAGCAGCTCCGGTATCTTCTCCGCGGGGGTGTCGAACTGTGCCGGATCGGCGGAGTGGCAATAGATGCAGTTCTCCTCGTACAGCTGCCGGCCGGCGTCCCTGGCTGCCTCCGCCGACTCGTTCCCCGGTGCCGCGGGTGGCAGGATATCGTCCAGGCTCCGGTAGAAGCCGTCCCGGTCCCAGAACCCCGGTTCCGAGCAGCCGAGACAGGGGTGGCCCGCCTCGATCGGAAAGCTGGTGCCCTGGTTCCACTTGTAGACGGCACAGGCGTTGTGGGTGACCGGTCCCCGGCAGCCCAGCTTGTAGAGGCACCAGCCCTTGCGGGCACCCTCGTCATCGAACTTCAGGGCGAACTTCTGCTGTTCGTAAAAGTGATAGCGTGGACAACGCTCGTGTACCGTGTTGCCGTAGAAGCTGCGTGGGCGCTGCTGTTCGTCCAGGTCCGGAAAGCGCTCGAAGAGCAGGTAGTGGGCCAGCACGCTGCTGATGGTGATCGGTATCGGCGGGCAGCCGGGCAGGTTGACCAGGGGCCGGCTGGCGATTTCACCCCGGGCCATCAGTTCGCCGACGCTGACCGCCCCGGTTGGATTCGGGTGCGCCGCCGGCAGCCCGCCATGGGCGGCACAGCTGCCGATGGCGATGATCGCGGCGGCGTCCCCGGCGCACTCCTGCAGCAGGTCCAGGTTGCTCCTGCCGGCAATGGTGGAGTAGACGCCCCCGTCGGCGATCGGAATGGAGCCGTCCACCACCAGCAGGTAGCGCCCCCGGTGGTGCTCCATCGCCTCCCGCCGAGCCTCCTCCGCCGCTTCGCCGGCCGCCGCCTGCAGGGTGTGGTGATAGTCGAGAGAGAGGTAGTCGAGGATCAGGGACTCGATGGTGGGTGCATGAGAGCGGGTAAAGGATTCGGTGCAGCCGGTGCACTCCTGGAAGGAGAGCCAGATCAGGGCTGGCCGCTCTCCCTGTTTCAGTCGGTTCGCCAGCAAAGGGGCGGCGGTCGCCGGCAGGGCCAGCATAGAGGCGACAGCAGTGCAGTACTTGAGCAGTGTCCGGCGGCTGAACCCTATCGGTGTCAGTGGAGGCAGCGTGGTGTCCAGGCGCCGCATGTCGGGAATCCTCCTGGGAGGGTGGCGTTATGTAGAATCTCGGAAAGTTCATTCTATGACATGCGGCGGTTATCATGTCGCCTCACGGCTGAAAAACAGAAGATGATTGACCTGTATCAGGGAGGTTGGCCGGGCTCCGGATCGGACGGGCCCTTGGATCTTCCGAAAAATTTGTGGGTAGACTTTACTGGCCCCGTCATTCCGCACGGACCCCGTCATTCCGCACGGACCCCGTCATTCCGCTCGGACCCCGTCATTCCGCTCGGACCCCGTCATTCCGGCGCATGCCGGAATCCAGGCGCTCCACACGATGGTAGACCGTCTGTCCTTCATTAAAGAACCGTTTTCGTCAGATCAGCTCCAGATACAAATCCCGCCAGCGTGGGTTCAGTTCTTCAATAGTCTTTATCACTGCTGTCCTACAAACTCCCTCTCCCTCAGGGAGAAGACTACAGGGATGTAGTCGGTTGGCCGCGTCGGGAACATGCGGCCCAGGGTTGGGGTGAGGGATCAAATGAAAGTAACTTGCTGTTTTATAAACCCCCT
>JAPHTA010000126.1 GCA_026196475.1 Sedimenticola sp. | reverse complement strand
CGTCCTCTTTGAGCTTGGCCCGGATTTTGATTGAATTGCCTGCCATTTCTACGTCCTCATAAAACTGTTCATATCACAACCTGTGGCTGTGGCCGATTGGTTGATGCCTGCGATCAACCGCCGCAGCCACCGATGGTGACCTTGACCTCTTTGCCTGCCCGGTAGAGCTTGCCGCCGGACTTCACCACCGCGATGACATCACCGCTCTTGCCCATTTTGATACGGCAGGAGACGAAGCCTTCCGCCATATCCGTTATGTTGAAACTGGCGATCAGGGGTACGGGGTTGTTGGCGGCGATGATGGCGATGGATTCCGCTGCCAGGGTAGTGGAGACCGTAACCGGCACCACGGCACCATTTTCGGCGATATCCGGAGCCTTGATATTGATATCGCCACTCTCCTCGGCGCTGTCAGACCCCATCAGTGCACCGAGTGCGCCTGGAATATCCTTGGCCTGGAAGGCCTCCTTGGGCCATGCGGCCAGTACCTGTCCCGGAGTGAGGAGTCCGGCACCCACGGCAACGCCCAGCGCGCTGCTGGCAAGCGTACCCTTGAGCAGAATCCGGCGTTTCAAATCTGTTTTCATTTCTATCTCCTGTTTCAACAGAGGGATCTGTGTTGTCTGTCGTTAAATAGGCGGCCTGTTCAAGGCACAATGGCTGACCGGGCGCTTCCGCTTCGAATGGGGGTGTGATTTCCCCGTTGACGCCTGAGGCGAGAATACGGCTTGTGTGCCGCAGTGCGTGCTCCCATATCTCGGTAGGTATCGGGTCGGGCAGGGTTGCCACCGGTCGCAAAGGCTGGGAAGCGACGTGAGCCAATAAGCCGGAGATATGACCGCATAAGCGGTTTCAGTGCTGCAGAGTCTCTTCTCAGTGGCCCGGATGCAAGGCCCGCAAATTATAACCTCCAAAAAATTTACCGATGCCCGGAATCGGTGACGCTATTTGTTGTGTAGTGACGCGCCAATCCGTGTTCATTCAAAAGGCGGATCAAGCATAACCCATGACCAAATAATGGAAAAGGGGGTTTTTACCAACATGCGACGCTATTTTTCGCGTGCCTCCAGGTCCTCCTTCTCTTGCCTTATCTCCTTCAACCGGGCTGCCATGCGGGCGCTTTCGTAGTAGCTCAGGTCCCGATCACGAAGGGCGGTCTCCAGGTGGTTAAGCGCGGATTTCAGATCGCCGATCAGGTAGTAGTACTCGGCCAGGTAACCATGCCCCTCGCTGCCTCTGCCGCTGTCTCCCGCCGCCTGCGCCAGCAGTTTGTAAGCCAGCACACTGTCGGGCCGGCCCTGCAGTTGCTGTTCCAGCAGCGGGATAACCTTTTGCGGCTGCCCGATGTCGAGAAGCGCCTGGGCGTAGTAGATGGTCAAGGGGTAGTTGGCCGGATGGGTTTTCAGTCCGGTCTTCAGGATTTCGAGACCGGCCTGGGGGTCTCCCGAGAGTTTCTCCAGATCCGAACCGGCCACCAGGTACTCAACCTGTTCCGGGCTTTCCCGGGTAAGCCGTTCCAGCTGTTCCCGTGCCTGCTCATACTGGCGGTTGCCGATCAGCGACAGTACATAACCGTAGCGGTGTGCCTCCTCGTTCCGGTAGCGACCGTCGTTCAGGCTCTTGCTGTAGAAGTCGATCCCCTCACGGGGGTCCTTGAAGGCCATTACCCGCAATCGTTCACGGGCCAGGTGGTAGTCGAGAGAGTCGGCCCGCTGCCTGTATGGGAAGGTGCCGGCGCGGCCATAGGCGTCTGCGATCCGGTTGGTGGTGACCGGGTGGGTGCGCAGGAACTCCGGCAGTTTGCCATTGTCGTAGAGGCGGCTCGCCTTGCCCATCCGGGAGAAGAAAACCGGCATCGCGGTGGGATCGAAGCCGGCCTCGGCCAGGGTCTTGATGCCGATGCTGTCCGCCTCCTCCTCGTGGGAGCGTGTGAAGTTGATCTCGCGCTGCATCATTCCCGCCTGCACACCGGTAGCAGCGGCCAGCGCCATGTCCGGATTGTCGGTGGCGGCACCGATGGCGATTGCCGCGATCGCAACTGCCGCTGCGGGCAGTGACATGGTTTGCACCGCGTCGTAGGTGCGTACCAGATGTTTCTGCGTGACGTGCGCCACCTCGTGGGCGAGGACCGAGGCGAGTTCGCTCTCCGATTCCGTGGTGGTGATCAGGCCGGCGTAGACACCGATATGCCCGCCTGGACCGGCGAAGGCATTGACCTGCTGTGCATCGATAAGAAAAAACTGGAAGCCGCCGCTGGCGTTCTCGTTGGCCTGGACAATCCGCTCTCCAAGTGACTGGATATAGGCCGACAGCAGGGGGTCCTGGATCACCGGCAGGCTGCTTCGGATGCTGCGCATGAAGGCGCGTCCGAGCCGTTTCTCTTGCGCCGGCGTGAGCACGTTGCCGGACGGGTTGCCAATGTCCGGGAGCCGGATATCGTTGGCGGCCAGCGACTGGCTGGTAATGCCGAACAGCAGCGCCACGATACCCGAAAGCAGCAGGGTCCGGATTGATATTACGCTGTTGTATTTGGCGGGCATGACTCCAGAGACCGGATCGCAGTCCGATAGTTCACGCCTGTGGGCGGATTTTGTCGCTCCCTGCCACATCGGGGTCCTCCGGGCATATTCCGTATTCGAAGTCGCGTCGGGACTATAACAGGTTACCCGGGAAGCGTCCGGGAACCCGTCGTCACTTGGCCGGTGGATGGGCGGTCAGCTGAACAGGTTCTGCACCACCCGCCTGAGCTGCTTGTGCAGATCCGGGGCGTCGCTGTCCATCACCTGGTCGATGACCCAGCGGTTCTCCTGGCTTTCGCCCATCGCCTGCTGGATCTCGTAGCCAAGATGGCGCAGGAAGGGGTAACTGGGTCCCTCGTCGTTGTACTGGAACTCGGCGTACTCCCCGGCGCGCTGGTTGAAGGTCTGTACGAACCGGTCACGGTACTCTCCGTCGCCAAGCATGCTGCGACTGTTGTCATCCAGGTGATCCGCCATCTTCAACACCAGGGCGGTGACCAACTCCCGGCGCTGCTCCTCGCTGAGTGCCTCGTACACCATCCGCTCTGTCACCAGGGCCTGGAATATCAGGTATTCGCTGACCACTGCCAGGCGCTGGGCGTCATCCCGGTAGGCGAAATTGTGGCTGTGCAGGCTGATCGCCTTGTCCACGGCCAGGCGCCAGGCATTGAAGGCGATTGCCCCGCCGATCTCGGCCAGGGTCCGCTCCGAATCCTCGTTGTGCCAGAGGCTTTTGAGTCGCAACGCCATTGTCTACTCCTCTTTGTGGCGGCTGGTTTACACTTGAGTATTAGGTCGCATTAATATAGCACAGGGGTCTTGCAAGGTTGCAGCGGAATTGATCTGGCATAAGGCCGTGTCACTGGACAGCGGCATAATGGCGTCTCTTTATTGAACGAAGGCCTGTTAACAGGCCAAAGAACCCCAGGAGGGCTTCCGTATGCAATATCCGGCATTCTTTGACCGGGTTCCGCCAATCCGGCTGCGTGATCCACTGGCCGAACTGCTCGGTGCGTTCGAGGGCGGGGTAATGGAGATCGGCTACCTGGATACTGTGCGCCTTGCCGGCCACTCGTGTCCGACCGTGGCCGGCGCATTCCTGATGGCACGCAAGGGACTGGCCGCGCTGTACGGGGACCAGCTGCCGCAACGTGGCGAGATACAGGTGGAGATGCAGGAGCCGGTGACACAGGGCGTATGTGGCGTGATCGCCAACGTGTTGACGCTGATAACCGGGGCCACGGATGAGTCGGGGTTTCACGGTCTTGCCGGTCGCTTCGACCGTCGTCACCTGCTCTCGTTCGGTAATGACAATCCCGCACCGGTAACCTTGCTGCGGAAGGATACCGGCCTCAGGGTGTCCTTGAATTATGATCCCTCTTTTGTGCCGGCTGATCCCCGGATGGGACTGCTGATGCAACGGGTACTGGCAGGTTCCGCGACTGCGGACGAGGCCGGTCGGTTTGGCCGGCTGTGGCAGGGGCGGGTCGAGGCAATCCTGTGCGAGCACGCGGACGACCCGCGCCTGGTAAAGGTTTCAGAGGGGTAAAACGGGAACTTCGCACTCTCTCAATCCGGTGCGCCCGATTCCCTGGATGTTAATTCTTGAATTATGCCGACAGGCGTGACAATCTCTAACGGATTTTTTCACGGGTTGTCGTGTCCGGTTGCAGAAGAGTGCCACCGGATCGGCGTGCGCCTTTATAGCGGTCCAACGATGGGGGATTTTCCTGATGGCAAGGATGTATGGCAGGCTGGTGGTCCTGGTTCTGCTTGGATTGGCGCTGGTCGGTTGCAATACCGTTCCGACCCACAAGGTTCACTACTCTGCTTTGGAAAACGATCTGCTGGAACGGCCGAAGCGGATCCTGCTGCTGCCGATGGACGTCAAGGTTTCCGAGCTCACGGCGGGGGGGCTGACCGAGGAGGTGGCCTCCTGGACACGCCGCGCGGAAGAGCTGATCAACCGGGAATTACGGGCCGGGGGCCATTCTCTGTCCGGTTACGAGTTCGTCGAGATGCCCGAGCTGACTGATCAGGAGCAGGAGGCTCTGGAACAGCACCTGGCGCTGCTGGACACCCTGGGTGGCAATGTTCTCAGCCTGGGGAGCGCACCGGGTGGTGCCCAGGCCTGGGAGCCGAAGATGAAACACTTCGACTACACCATCGGTGACGGCCTCGCTTTCCTGCGTGAGCGCACCGGCGCCGACATGGCGTTGATGATCTACGGCAACGACCTGATCTCGTCCGGGGGTCGCAAGGCCGCATTCGTCTTTGCGGCCGTGTTTGGCGTCAGCATCCCCATGGGGCATGCGGTGCTGGTGGGAGGCATGCTTGACCTGCAGAGCGGCAACGTTTTATGGCTCAATCACGAGGTGTCGGTGGCCGACGTCACCCTGCGGGAGACCGGGGGCGTGAAGACCCTGCTCGGTGCCCTGTTATCCGACTACCCGGGTACTGAGAGCTTCAGAAAATACGCTAACGGGAGCCGCTGATGGCCGCCCTGCGCTTCTCGGTCATGGCCCTCCTGGTGGTGTTGTTGGGGGGGTGCAATTCGCTCCCGGTACGCAGCCTCACCTCGGCATCGGACGCCACGGCGGCCAACGACGAGGAGGGTCGGGTCTGGGTGGCGGCGGAAGATTTCGACCTGGCCCTGGAGCGGCAGGACGCGCTCTATCCGGATAGCAAGCTTCAGGCTTATGTCCAGTCGGTGGGTGACAGGCTGTTTCCCGAGTTTCGCGGGGTGGTCAGGTACCAGGTCCTGGATTCGCCTGATCTGAACGCCTTTGCCCTGGGCAATGGCAGCATCTACATCAATAGCGGGATGCTCGCCAGGCTGGACAACGAGGCACAGCTGGCAACCATACTTGCGCATGAAGTAACCCACTTCAAAGAGCAGCACAACCTGAAGAATCGGCGCAACATCAATACCTCGGCAACAGCCGGACTGGGTATAACGCTGCTGACCGGGATTCCGCTCTCCGGCCAGCTGTTTGTCAGCGCGGCGATATCCGGATACTCGCAGGAGCTGGAACGCGAGGCCGACGTGTCGGGGCACGCCCGGCTGGTGGCAAATGGATATGCGCCAGAAGAGTCGGTCAAGACCTTTGAACACCTGTTGGCCGAGGTGGAAGCGCTGGATATTGACCAACCCTATTTCTTCTCCACCCACCCGCGTCTGGAGGAGCGGATAGCAAGTTTCAGGGAGCTGAATGAAAAGGTGCGCGATGCGGGGGATGAAGTCGGGGCCGGCCGCTATCTCGCAAACACCCGGAAACTGCGCGGCGAGATGCTGCAGCGCTACCTGGAGATGCACCAGGACAGAATCCTGATACTGATGCTCGAGGGTGATGTCGATCACCAGCGCTATCCCGCCCACTGGCCGTTTTTCCTCGGTGAGGCGTATCGTCACCGGGGTGAGGAGGGGGATCCTGGGCGGGCCGCGAAGGCCTATCGTCAGGCGCTCGCCAATGCTCCGGAGTTTGCACCTACCTACCGGGCTCTGGGTATTCTGCAACTGGGGCAGGAGAGGCAGGGGGAAGCCCTGCACAGTTTTCAACGCTACCTGGAGTTGTCCCCGGACGCGAAGGACAGAGGCTACGTGGCACAGTATATCGAGACAATCCAGGAAAAGGACGAGTAACCCATGTTGCGGATCACAAGTACTATTATTCTGAGTTTTCTGTTAACTGCCTGTAATACCTGGCAACGCATCGACGCGTCGAGCACGCTGGTGGAGACCGACCAGTACAGGGTTGTCGTGCCAGTGGGCTGGGTCCAGCTCCAGGTGGGTGAGCATCTCCTGGTGACGCGGGACGGACCGGATCTGCAGAAGATCCAGATCACGGTATCGGACGCGGACAAGGCGTTTGCGGCGATAGAGAAATCCTCATCGGAGTCGTTACTGCCATCCGAACTGGCCGAGCTCTACATCGCCAACCTTCGCAAGCAGCACGAGAATGGCCTGCCCAGTCTCGAGGTCGTGGCGAACCAGCCCGCGACGGTGGATGGCCGGGCCGGATTCGAGCTGATACTGCGTTACAAGTCGGACAACGGATTGTGGTACCAGCAGCGGGTGACGGGGTTTGCCGTTGGGGATGCGTTTTACAGTATTGTCTACCGGGCTCCAGCATTGCATTACTACGCGCTGGATGACCGGCAATATGGTGAAGTCCTGGCAGCGTTCAGGACGAAATTTTAACACTGCCCGGTGACCATGGATTGGTGCACCGGGCAGTGATGCCGATCGCTAATGGGGACGTATCAGTAACCGCCCTTACGCTTGGTTTCCGGCAGCCCGGCGATCTTGCCCGCCTGCTTGGCGGGTCCCATCGGGAAGTGCTCGTACAGCGCCTTCGCATCCACCTTGGGGACATCGGTCCAGACCGATTTGAAGTGCTTGACCATGTTGCGTTCGTTGGGCTGGTTGCCGTTGTTGTTGAAATACTCGTCGCGCAGGTAGTTGATCACTTCCCACGCCTTCTCTGACAGGCTGATGCCCTCCGCTTCGGCAATCACGTCGGCCAGCTCTTTGCTCCAGTCCTCGTGATTGACGAGGTAGCCATTCTCGGTGGCCTCTACGGTCTTGCCATTCACTTCGTACGACATCGGTATACCTCCCGTTTTGTTATCACGCTATCCCCGGCCATCTTGCTCCGATTGAGCCTGAAGGACTAAGTGGCGGCCAATTAAGGATATTATTGAAAGCTTATATATTAGCTTCGCCGTCGCTAAATTGAAATACCTATTTTGGCATGGAAATTGGCGCTGGGATCAGAACGACTTCTGCGGCAGGAACAGGCCGCAGCCGAGGGTCCGGTGCGGGCCCAATCCCTGTTCCTGCAGGGTGACGGCATCCTCGTAGGGCAGCTCCGCCACCAGCAGGCTGCGGGTGTGAATCGGCCCCTCCGGGCCGGCCAGCTGGTGGCTCTTGCCGCACAGGATCTTCTTGAAGCTGAGTCCCATGCCGCGTAGTTCGGTCACCGCCCACTCGATAAACTGCTCCTCGCTCAGCTTCGGATCGGTCGCCACGTAGCGTGCCAGCAGGAAACGGCTCATGGCCAGTTTCTTCTGCTTTACCGCGATAACCTCCATCCGGTGTCCGGCCACGTCCAGGGTCTGCTCCAGCAGGGCCGATGCCTCTTCCGCCAGGTCGGCAGGCAAGCGCAGCACCAGTGGGGTCCGTCGTGACAGGTGAAGCAGGGCGTCGGCAGTCTCCGGCCTTTCCCAGCCGTTGCCGGTGTCGGCGGTGTGGATCAGATGCAGGCCGGCGCCCGGTTGCGACAGGAACCAGGGCAGTCGCTGCTGTATCGCCTCCGCCAGCGGCCAGGCGTGGTCCACCGGCAGGGTGGGGCAGTTGATCCGAAAATGCAGATCAACCACCG
>JAPHTA010000347.1 GCA_026196475.1 Sedimenticola sp. | reverse complement strand
GGCGACATGGGCGTGACCTCCATCTGTTCCCGGCCTTCTGCCAGCAGCCCGGTTGTACTCAGGTGTACGCCTCCGTGCCCCCCCCTCACCACCAGCGTCAGTGGATGCCGGATCTGCGCTTTCAGCGCCTCGAACCGCTCAACGAATTCAGCCTCCACGAACAGAAAGCGCGCCCGGCTCTCATTGATGGTGAACAGCAGGTCGCGCTCCACCGCCATCCGGTTGTAGGCCACGGCCACCGCGCCGATGCGCATGCTTCCGATGTAGGCCGCCACCAGGTCCGCCGAATCCTCGAGCAGAAACATCACCCGCTCCTCCGGCTGCACGCCCCGCTCTCTCAGGGCACTGCCGAACCGGTTCGCCCGTTGATCGAGTTGCCGGTAGGTCAGGGTTTCATGCTCGTCGATAATTGCGACATGGTCGCCCAGGCCATGGCTCAACGCCGGGGAGAGGATCTCGTCACCGGCGTTCATCGCACTCTCGACATAGGGCTGTTGAAGGTCGTTCACGCTCCACCTCGGCTCTTGCGCATGATGAATAATGCATCCAGATATATATTAACTTGCGCAATATAGTGCAGCTTCCGGGCCAATTTCCCCAGGAGGCCCGATACTGAAGGGCAATACCCTGTATTTACTGGGTATTTTCCCGCCCCGTTTGTACCAGGCAGCGACAGGGGTTTGTGTCGGCCCTGTTCAGAAACTGGACAGGACCGACGACAGCAATATTCAGTTCGGGGAATTTACCGTACAAAAAACATTGTTTTATGGGTGCCGTACAGGTTTTCAACGAACTGTTCAGTTTATGAACGGCCAGCGACAGTAAAATGGGAGCACAGCGAGGCCAGACTGCCCAGGGCAAGGATGCGTGGCGGCCTATTTTTCCGGGGGCATTCTGAGGATACGGTAGAGGGTGGTGCGCGAAACCTGTAGCGTCTTGGCCGCCTGACTGACATTGCCGGAACACTGTTCGAGCACCCACTCGGCATAGGCCTTCTCCATCGCCGCAAGACTGCCGGCCCGGTTGAAACGGGCCAGCAGCCGCTCCTCCGGATGGCCCCTCTGGCGGGTCAGGACACTCTCCACCTGGGCCGCATCGATACCCTCGTCACAGTGCACCCGCAGCCGCTCCACCACGTTCTTGAGTTCGCGTACGTTGCCCGGCCAGTGGTAGGCCTGAAGCTGATCCATCGCTCCCGGTGCCAGGGAGGGGGTCTCCCGCTCCGGGTCCTGTTCCAGGAAATGGTCGACCAGCAGCGGGATATCCTCCGGTCGCTGGTGAAGAGGTGGAATCTCTATGGTCAGCACGTTGAGGCGATAGTAGAGATCCTGGCGAAAACGCCCCTGGGATATCATCTTCTCCAGGTCCCGGTGAGTCGCGGCGATGATTCGGGCCCCGGTATGACACACCCGGGTGCTGCCCAGGGGCCGGTACTCGCCGGTCTCCAGGACCCGCAGCAGCTTGGCCTGGCAATTGGCTGACAACTCACCGATCTCGTCCAGAAACAGGGTGCCCCTGCTGGCCACGCCGAACAGGCCTTCGGTATCATCCGCCGCCCCCGTATAGGCGCCCCGCTTGTGCCCGAAAAGCTCGCTCTCCAGCAGCTGGTCCTGCAACAGGCTGCAGTTGAGGGGCACGAAATCGGCCCGGCCACGATTGCTCCAGTGATGCAGAATCTGGGCGATTACCTCCTTGCCGACACCGCTCTCGCCGGTGATCAGAACCGGCATCTGCAGCGGAGCCATCTTCTTCGCCAGGGTTGTGACCCGACACCAGGCGGCGCTGTTACCGATGGCTGTGGGCGGCTGGCTGAGGCTGGAATCCGGCACGTGGGTCAACATGGAAATGAGGGTTAACTCCCGATTGAGGCACCGTCCGAGAATAACAACAACCGCACGGAACATGCAATAAAGTGCATACCAACTGCTCTGCCAAGATGGTATTGGCAGGCTGCCTCTCTACACGATCACCGGCTCATCCGGCAGGTAGGAGGCCGCAGGCAGGGGGTCCTCCTCCTGCATTGCATCCTCAAGCAGCTCCAGGTCATCCCGCCCGACCCGGGCTATGTGGAACAGCGCCTCGCCCTGGTAGGCCAATGGCAGGGTGGTGCGGCCAATCACTACCCCTCTGTAGGGGGCCAGCACCTGGGACTCGCTTTCGCCAAACGGATCGCTGATGAATCCGAGGCCGCCGTGGCGCGCCACAGTGGCGCCAAGGGGTGCGGTGGCGCGCAGAATACCGCTCTGGGAGGCACGCACCCAGCCGCTGCTGTCAGCCACTACCGGGGTGTAGCTGCTCCCCTTGCCGCGCGAGGCCGGTAGCATCTTCAGATGCCGCATGACCCGGACCACGCCCCGCAGCCCGGTACGGATCGCGTGCTCGTCGAAGCGAAGCGCCTCGCCGCACTCGTAGACGATCATCGGGATTCCCAGCCGGGCAGTGGACTGCCGCACCGAGCCCTCGCGCAGACCTGAATTAAGGATGACCGGGGTACGGAATACCTGGGCCATTTCGGCGGCCACGCTATCCGACAGGTCAACCCGTATCTGGGGCAGATTGGCGCGGTCGATGGCCGCTGTGTGCAGATCGATACCGTGGCTGCACTGGGCGACGATCTCCTGCAGAAACAGGTTGGCCATGCGCCCTGCCAGAGAGCCCTTGTCGGAGCCGGGAAAGGATCGGTTCAGGTCGCGCCGGTCCGGCAGGTAGCGGGAGCGCTGCAGGAAGCCCGGAACATTGACAATTGGCACCGCAACCAGATCGCCCCGCAGCCGCTTCAACAGCGGCAGGTTGAGCAGGCGGCGGATGATCTCCACGCCATTGATCTCGTCGCCGTGAATCGCCGCGCAGACAAACAGTCTCGGCCCTGACTTGCGGCCCCTCACAACCTGCACCGGCATGGTCAGGGGGGTATGGGTATAGAGCTGGGCGATGGGCAGGTCGATGGTCAGGCGCTGCCCCGGCAGCACCTCGCTGTCACCGATCCGCAACGTCTCTTTCATAGATCAGCCCTTGCCCCGGGTCTTGGTCTTGTAGGGCTTGGCGTTCTTCTCAATAAACTGGATGATCATGGAGGCCACATCCTTCCCGGTGGCATTTTCTATGCCCTCCAGTCCGGGCGATGAGTTGACCTCCATCACCACCGATCCGTGATTCGATCGCAACAGATCGACACCGCACACGTTCAGCCCCATCACCCGCGCCGCCCGCACCGCGGTGGAGCGCTCCTCCGGCGTAATACGCACCAGGGTGGCGGTCCCACCCCGGTGCAGGTTGGAGCGGAACTCCCCCTCCTTGGCCTGTCGCTTCATGGCGGCCACCACCTTGTCGCCAATCACCAGGCAACGCAGATCCGCCCCCTTCGCCTCGCCGATATACTCCTGCACCATGATGTTGGCTTTCAGCCCCATGAAGGCCTGGATCACGCTCTCGGCCGCCTGGCGGGTCTCGGAGAGCACCACCCCGATACCCTGGGTCCCCTCCAACAGTTTAATCACCAGCGGCGCGCCCCCCACCTGGTCGATCAGGTCGTTGATGTCATCCGGTGAATGGGCAAAACCGGTTACCGGCAGTCCGATGCCCTTGCGCGCCAGCAGCTGTGCCGAGCGCAGCTTGTCCCGCGCCCGGGTGATGGCCACCGACTCGTTCAGCGGGTAGACCCCCATCATCTCGAACTGGCGCAGCACTGCGCAGCCGTAGAAGGTGATCGAGGCACCGATGCGCGGAATCACCGCCTGGAAATCATCCAGGGTCTCGCCCCGGTAGTGGATCGACGGACGGTGCGAGGTGATATTCATGTAGCAACGCAGCGGGTCAACCACCCGCACCTCGTGACTCCGCTCCTTTGCCGCCTCAACCAACCGTCGGGTGGAGTAGAGCTTGCTGTTGCGGGACATGATGGCAATCTTCATGTTTTCTGTTCCTGTGGTTTCTTTTTGCGGTGATGTGACCCTCCCGTTTTGTAGGAAGTGGACGGATCGACCAGGAAGTCACCGCGTAGCGCGGTACGACCCAGTAACATGCGGAACAGCATGGTGTCGCGATCGGTCAGGGTCAGCTCGATTAGTTTCTCAACCGAGCCGATCCGCAACGCGGTCTGGATCACGTAACGCTGCTCCCGGTGGCCGCCGGAGTCGGTTACCATGCGCTGGTCCAGCAGGTCCGCCTCGCAGATGATCTGGGTTTCCCGGTCACGCTGAATCGGGTGAACCCCGAAACGCACCCGGTCCCGCCCCCCGGCACGAAAGGGTTCAATGAAGTAGGCGTGAAGGGCGGAGGTACGGGCCCCCGTATCCACCTTCGCCTTTATTCTTGGAATACCCAGCTCGGGAAGTGACAGCCACTCCCGCCAACCGAGGATCTGCATGCTGCTGGTCTGCATTACTGGTTCACTATTAATTGATTTTATTTTTGCAGGTCACACTCCCTATCGTAGCACCTGGCACCTGGAGTACCGAACGTTTAATTCACCGCGCCGGGTAAACCGGAGTCAGGGAAAAAACCCTTTCGGGAGCGCTGTGTGGCGGCTGGCCGGGAAACCGGTTAGCCTATGCTCCCCTCAGAACACCGACCGATGGAGAGATGAACAGAACCCTTTGCGTGGCCCCGATGCTGGACTGGACTGACCGCTACTGCCGTTACTTCCTGCGCCTGATCACCCGCCACACCCTGCTCTATACCGAGATGGTGACCACCGGTGCGCTGCTGCATGGCGATCAGCCACGCCATCTCGATTTCGATCCCGTGGAACACCCGGTTGCGCTGCAGCTGGGCGGCAGCGACCCTTTAGAGCTGGCCGCTTGCGCCCGTCTTGCCGAGGAGTGGGGCTACGACGAGGTAAACCTGAACGTGGGGTGTCCCTCGGACCGGGTGCAGTCGGGTCGCTTCGGCGCCTGCCTGATGGCCACCCCCGGGGTGGTGGCGGAGGGGGTGGCCGCCATGCGCAACGCCTGCAGTCTGCCGGTCACGGTAAAACACCGCATCGGTATCGACGACCTGGACAGCTACCAGGCCCTGACCCGCTTCGTATCCACGGTGGCCGAGGCCGGATGCGAAACCTTCATCATCCACGCCCGCAAGGCCTGGCTGAGCGGCCTGAGCCCGAAGGAGAACCGGGAGATTCCGCCCCTGCGCTACGACGTGGTGCACCGGATCAAGCAGGATTTCCCGCAGCTGGAGATCATCATCAACGGCGGCATCGCCAACCTGGACCAGGCCGAGGAGCAGCTGCGCCACGTGGACGGGGTGATGATCGGACGCGAGGCCTACCAGAACCCCTGGATACTGGCCGAGGCGGATCACCGCCTGTTCGGCGACGACCATCCGATCCCGAGCCGTCACCAGGTGGTGGAGCAGCTGATGCCGTTCGCCGAACGGGCCTTTGCCGACGGCGTCCCGGTGAACCGGATCAGTCGCCACATCCTGGGCCTGTTCCAGGGTCAGCCCCGGGCCCGGGCCTGGCGCCGCCACATCAGCGAGAACGCGCACCGGGCGGGCGCCACCCCGGAGGTGATACGGGAGGCGGCCAGGCAGGTGCCGGAGTCGTGAAGCAGCCGAAACAGGAAATCACTGGGTACCGAACGAAGGATGGCTCGACCATTCGGGAACTGATGCACCCGGACCACCACCCGGTGAAGAACCAGAGCCTTGCGGAAGCCACTATCGAACCCGGCTCGACCACCCGGCTGCACCGGCACCTGGAGACGGAGGAGATCTACCACGTCACGGCGGGAGAGGGGGTCATGATCCTGGGGCAGGAGCGCTTTTCAGTAGCCCCGGGCGACAGCATTCCGATCCCGCCCGGCACCGCCCATGCAATCCACAACAGTGGTGACCGGGTGCTGCGTATCCTCTGCTGCTGCGCACCCGCTTACCGGCACGAGGATACAGAACTGCTGTAGTCGGTCAGTCGCCGGACATCCCAGCTTCGGAATCCATTCCAGTCACCAGGCGCTCATGAATCTGCTGCAGGGGTAAGTGGTCACTCTCAACTGCAACCACGTACTCAAGCTCCTGGTCGTTCAGCGGCTGCGCCGTCTCCAGCTGGCGCCGAAGCACCTCCAGGGTCGCCTCCGAGGGGTCGTCTCCGGCCGCTTGGCGTTTCGCCACCCGGGCTCGTAATTCAGCCTCTGGCAGCCGCATATCGAGGATCAGGAAGGGCACACCCCAGGCCCTGGCCTGCCGCAGGAACGGCTCCCGTTGCGCCTGCTTCAAAAAGGTGGCATCGGCGATCGCCACCCGGCCGGCCCGGATCACCGGCTCGCACAGCTGCAGCAGCCGCTGGTAGGTCTGGTCGTTCAGTTCCGGGCGATAGATGCCGCCCCCCAGGGCGGAGTCGCTTGCCGCATCCGGCGCCAGCCCCGCCAGCCGACGGCGCTCCAGGTCCGAACGGATTCGTGTAGCGGTCAGCGCGGTAAGCAAATACTCACTCTGGGTGCTCTTTCCGGAACCGGAGTATCCGTGGGTAATGACCAGCCCGGGACGGCCCGGCTCGGTGTAGCGACGGGCCAGCGCCAGGTAGTCGGCCAGTTCCCGGTCCAGACCGCTGTCGGAACCGGTCTGGGCGCGCCGGATAGCGGTCACCTTGGCCCGCACCATGGCCCGGTAGACCTGGTAGAAACGCAGCAGCGGCAGGGCCTCGTAGTCACCGGTCAGCTCCAGATAGCGATTGAGCAGCCACTCAGCCTCGGCCGACAACCCCTTCTCATCCAGGTCCATGAGCAGGAACGCCAGTTCACTGATGACGTCAATCCAACGAAGATCGGGGTTGAATTCGATGCCGTCGAAGATCAGCAGACGATCTCCATCCAGGGCGATATTGCCCAGGTGCAGGTCCCCGTGGCACTCCCGGATAAAGCCCCCCGCCTTGCGCTCGCTCAGCGCCGGTCGCATGAGATCGATCTGCACCTCGGTCCATTCCCGGAGCCGATCCAGCTCCGCCTCCAACCCGCCATCATCCAGCAGCGGAGCCATCTGGCTGAAGTTCTCCCGCATCGGATGGGCCACCCGATCCGGATCGCCCTGGGGCTGGTCCCGGCCAGCCACGGCGATCGCCCGGTGGAAATCGGCCAGACGGGTCGCCAATCGCTGCATAAGGTCGCGGCTGATCAGTTCCGGGTGCAACGAGAGCAGGCCGGCCGGGTCGAAGCGCCGCATGCGCACTGCGTACTCGATCACCCGGTCATCCTCTCCGGGGCGGGGCGCCTCCGGCGTACCGCTGATCGGCATGACATCGAGGTAGATATCCGGCGCCAGACGGCCATTCAGGCGCACCTCTTCAAGGCAGAAACGGTGACGTCGCTCCAGAGTGGAGAAGTCGAGGAAGCCGAGATCCAGCGGTTTCTTGATCTTGTAGGCGTAGTCCCCCACCAGCAGCACGCTGGAGATGTGGGTTTCGATCACCTGCTGCGGCTTTTCACTCCCGGGCCATACACCAGGGCGGTTGAGTGCCGCGACCAGCCGGGCATGCTCCTCAGGCGTGCGGATCATATGCAGGCTCTCCCGGCTTAATTGACAATATATTAGGATATGCTAATATCTTTTTCATTTTCAGGGTACTCTCTGGCCGCTCCCGCCAGAGGCCCAATTCAGAGGAACAGACCATGACTGTCGATCGCATGATTCTTGCATTTGCCGGCTTCTTTATCCTGCTCAGCCTGGCCCTCGGCTGGGAGCAGAGCCCGATTTTCCACAATACCAACTGGCACTGGTTTACCGCCTTCGTTGGCCTCAACCTGTTCCAGTCCGCGTTTACCGGATTCTGCCCGCTGGCCAGTATCCTGAAGGCACTGGGCGCCAAGACCGCCTGAGCTTAGCCAACAGGCGCACTAAAGCACCGGCTCGGCGTACAGGTCATGTGCGTCCGAGCCGGTTATCTTCACCTCGACAAAGTCCCCCGGCTCCAGGTCCCAGCCACCGGCAATGATCACGTTGCCGTCGATCTCCGGCGCATCGGCACTGCTTCGCGCCAGCACCGCGTCCTCGGTCACCCCGTCCACCAGGACGATCATTTTCCGCCCTACCTTTGCCCGCAGCCGCTCCCGGCTGATCGACTCCTGCAGCAGCATGAATCGCTCCAGACGCTCCTGTTTCAGGGACTCCGGCACCGGATCGGCGAGCGCATTGGCACTTGCCCCCTCCACGGGTGAATAGGCAAAACAGCCGACCCGGTCCAGTTGCGCCTCCTGCAGGAAGCCCAGTAACTCATCGAAATCCGCCTCGGTCTCACCCGGGAAGCCGACGATAAAGGTGCTGCGCAGGGTCAGCTCGGGGCAGACGCGGCGCCACGCCTGAATCCGCTGCAGCACCTTTTCGCGGGCGGCCGGGCGCCGCATCGCCTTCAGGATGCGTTCGTTGGCATGCTGCAGCGGCATGTCCAGGTAGGGCAAAATCAGCTCCTCCGCCATCAGCGGTATCAGCTCGTCCACGCTGGGATAGGGATAGACGTAGTGCAGGCGTGTCCAGGCCTGTAGCTCTCCCAGGGCCCGGGACAGCTCGGTGAGGCGGCTCTTCAGCACCCGGCCGCCATGCAGGTCGCTGCGATACTTCAGGTCCACGCCGTAGGCGCTGGTGTCCTGGGACACCACCAGCAGCTCCCGCACCCCGGCCTCCACCAGGCG
>JAPHTA010000153.1 GCA_026196475.1 Sedimenticola sp. | reverse complement strand
GCCACCGTCTTTCAGCGGGGTCATGCCCTTGGAGCCGTCGAAACGCTCGCCGTTCTCGTCGGTCTTCCAGATCGGCAGGCCCCACTCTTCGAACAGGTGTACAGACTCGTCCACGTGGCGGCCCAGATCGTAGGTCAGATCGTCACGGGTGATACCCATCAGGTCGTTGGAGACCATGCGGGCGTAGTCCGCCGGATCCTGCTCGGAACCGATGTAGGTGTTGATGGCGGACAGGCCCTGTGCCACGGCACCGGAGCGGTCCATGGCGGCCTTGTCGACCAGCTTGACCTTGATGTCCACGCCCTCTTTCTTTGCTGCATCGACCCAGGGGCCCAGCTCGTAAGCCGCGCCGCAAGCGCCCATGCCACCACCGATGATGAGGATGTCTACCTCTTCCTCGATGACTTCAGGATTTCCGAATTCAGCCATTTCTAATTCCTCTTGATACTTGATTCTTTCAGCAATTCAGTTCAGTGAAAGCGCCGCTTACTTTTTGATCAGTTCGCTGGCGTCGCCGGCACGGTAGCCGTTGCTCTGAACGAAGAAGCCGGATTCGGCAATCTTGGAGATATCGGCTTCCGGCTTGCCACCGTAAGGATCGATAGAACCTTCCGGGGTGGTGCGGATCGGGAACTTGAAACGCTTCATGGTGCCGTTGCGGAACTTGATGGTCCACATGATGGAGTCGGTACCACGCAATGGCTGTACAGATGCACCCAGCGGTACGATGTCGGCGTAGGGACGTGCCTCGATCGCCTGCTGCGGGCAGATCTTGATGCAGGAGTAGCACTCCCAGCACTGATCTGGCTCCTGGTTGAATGACTTCATGGCATGACCGGTCAAGGAACCGTCCATATCCAGTTTCATCAGGTTATGCGGGCAGATGTACATGCAAGCGGTCTTGTCCTGACCCTTGCAGCCATCGCACTTATCAGTACGCACAAATGTAGGCATGGTACTCGTTCTCCTAGTTTCACTGCAGTGTTTAGATCACCACCGCACAGGGCAGGTGGCATTTTTTCGAGTCGATACCCGGCGATGCGGGAAGATTCTCAATTCTGTGTCATCCGTGGTGACCGGCGGCCTGCAGTCGGCCTGGTGGTCAAAAATCTATTCTGGACAGCACCCCCGGGGGGCTCGCCAGAGAACCTGGAAGGTAAGAAAATCAGTGCATTCCAGAAATCAGGGGTGACAACATAAAGATTTGCTAATAAAACTGCCAAACAGTAGTTTTGGTCGGTGCATAAGCCCTCTTTATTGCCTTGATAAGGCCTCGTAATTGGGTCCGGAACAGCCCTTTCCCATCACCGCCGGCTCCGCTATGGTTAGAAGATTCCAGTAAAAAAACAGCAATGCATATGAAGCACTTACCGCCAAAACATCAACAGATCATTACCCTGCATGCCACCTTCATCTGCCAGGTGGTGGAGCTGTCCCAGGCCGGCGACGGCGCAGCCCGGCTGAACGCCCTGCTGAAGCAGGCCGAAGAGAGCGGTTGGAAGGCCCTGAGTGGCGCTGTTCGACAGATAGTTGCCGGTCAGCGGGAACTCGCGCTGATCCGGGGACTGGACGAGGAGGACCGGGTGATCGCGGAGGCAATCCTGCGCGGCCTGCAGGACCCGACCACCCTGCCGGACCCGGAAGAAAAACCGGAACCGGCGCTGGCCGCCCCGGGGCTGGCCGGCATGATCCTGGCCGCTGCCAGCGGCAACGTCCAGGCACTCACGCTGATCTCCAACATGGCCGAGCAGATGAGCCGGGCCGGCGGTCCGATGGCGCGACTGGCCTCGGTTATCCGTCCGCTGATCAACGGTGAGCGGGATCCGGACGTGCTATGCCGGGGGATGAACGAGCAGACCCGCCAGCTGACCCTGGATATCCTGAAAGAGCTCAAGCAGCTGCAGGCGCACTGAGACCATGTCACATCCCCGATTGCTGCTCTTCTGTTGTGCCCTCAGCGGCTTCCTGGTGGTCGCCCTGGGGGCCTTTGGCGCCCACGCCCTGGCCGCCAGCCTGACCCCGAAACTGCAGGCCACCTACCAGACCGCGGTCGAGTACCAGGGGCTGCACACCCTGGCTGCCCTCGCTATCACCCTGCTCTCCCTGCACTTCCCCGAGAGCCGCTGGCTGACCCGGGCCGGCTGGCTGATGCTGCTCGGCATCCTGCTCTTCTCCGGCAGTCTCTACCTGCTGGCCCTGACCGGCATCAGGGCCCTGGGCATGATCACCCCGTTCGGCGGTCTCACCCTGCTGCTCGGCTGGGCCATGCTCGCCTTTGCCGTGCTGAGGCTGCCGGGTCGCAACCGGTCTTCGTAATCCCGTACGGGCGAAAATGGCCCGATCCGTTGTCGTATTACGATATGCTTGACAAGAAGTGAGACTGGGGAAAGGAGCGATGGCGACACGACTGCTGATAATCGAGGATGATGCGCAGCTGAACCAGATGCTGCAGTTCCATTTCGAGGACCAGAAATACGCGGTGGAGGGTGTCGACAGCTGCCGGGCGGCGCTGCAGAAGCAGAAGCAACACGCCTTCGACCTGCTGTTGCTGGACCAACGACTGCCGGACGGGCAGGGCATCGACCTGCTGCAGCAGATCATGGAGAGTTCACCCGACCAGGCGGTGATCATGATGACCGGCCAGCACGACCTGGAGCTGGCAATCGAGGCGACCAAGCTGGGGGCCGCCGACTTCATCCACAAACCGATCAAGATCAGCGAGCTGCAGCACGTGGTGGAGCGGGTGCTGGAGAACCAGCGCCTGTCGCGCCAGGTGACGGCGCTGACCTCGGAAACGTCCAGCCCCAGGACCCAGAACGAACTGATCGGCCGCAGCGAGGCGATGCTACGGGTGAGCAAGGAGATCGCCCTCAGCGCCGAGAGCCACGCCACGGTTCTGATCACCGGCGAGTCCGGTACCGGCAAGGAGGTAGTGGCGCGCCTGATTCACAACCACTCCGCGCTAAAGGGTCCGTTCGTCCCCCTCAACTGTGCCGCCATTGTCGACAGCCTGCTGGAGAGCGAGCTGTTCGGCCACGAGAAGGGCGCTTTCACCGGCGCCACCGAACGCAAGCAGGGCAAGTTCGAACTGGCCCGGGACGGCACCCTGTTCCTGGACGAGATCGGCGAGTTGGCGCCCCAGCTGCAGGCCAAGCTTCTGCGGGTGCTGCAGGAGCAGACCCTGGAGCGGGTCGGCGGCAGCCAGCAGATTGAGACCAACGCCAGGATCATCGCCGCCACCCATCGGGACCTGTTTGCCGAGGCCGAGGCGGGCCGCTTCCGCGAGGATCTGGCCTATCGCCTCAAAGTGGTCTCGATCCACCTGCCGCCGCTGCGCGAGCGGCTGGAGGATATCCCGCTGCTGGCCGACTCCCTGCTGCAGCGGATCGCCCGCAAGATCCACAAACCGGCCGTGCAATTGACAGACGCCGCACTGGCGGCACTCAAGTCCTATACCTGGCCCGGAAATGTACGGGAACTGGAGAACCTGCTGACCCAGGCCCTGGTGCATGCCCGGGGCAAGGTACTGACCCCGGACCTGCTGATGTTCCGGCGCGACAGCAGCGAAAATGCCGCTAACCCGGCCGGCAGCACCGCTGGTGGCGCGGTGGAACGGACCCTGGATCAGGTGGAGGCGGAGCATATCCAGCGGGTCCTCAACCACACCGGCGGGCACAAGGGCAAGAGCTGCGACATCCTCGGTATCTCACGCCCGGCACTCGACCGCAAGATCAGGAAGTACGAGCTGGTTCTGCCCGCCTGATCCACAGGCCGGACAATCCCCCTCCCCCCGGTAAAACGTTACGCTTAACGTTTCGTTACAACGCATCGTTACAGACAGGCACCGGGAAAATCAATAAATATCCTTTAAATACAATAAATTAAACAGTTGGCACGGCTTCTGCTCTGTCCCCTTGCAAACCCGAATTTTTATACCGCAAGGAAGGAACACGAACATGAGCAACCTGGCCCTGGTACAGAACCGGAACGAAACCCCCATCTCGCCCAAGCGCAACGACCACCTGTTCGACGAGCTGGTTGCCCAGTACACGCAGGATCTGCAGCGCTACGCACACTGGCTCACCGGTGAAAAGCATACCGCCGAAGACCTGGTGCAGGAGACCCTTTTGAGGGCCTGGAAATCACTGCACCACCTGCAGAACCCGAAAGCGGCCAAGGGCTGGCTTTTCACCATCCTGCGCCGGGAGAATGCCCGTCGCTTCGAGCGCAAGCAACTGCAGGAGGCGGACGTGCCGCTGGAGACCCTGAAGTCCAACGACAACTACTACGACACCTCCACCGAGGCCTTCGTACTTCGGCGCGCCATCGAAGAGCTGCCCGAGGAGTACCGGGAACCACTGGTACAGCAGGTGATAGGCGGCTATTCTCAGAAAGAGATCGCGAGCCGGCTCGGCATCAGCTCGGCCGGTGTCGGCACCCGCCTGTTCCGGGCTCGCAACAAACTGAAGGAGGCACTGGTGGCCTGATGATTGAAATCCCGGGAAAACATCTGCTGATCGTGGAGGACAACCGCTCGCTGCGGCAGATGTTGACCTGGGAGTTCGAGGAGCTGGGCTACCGCGTTACCCCCACCGACTGCTGCACGAAGGCCCTCGCCACCGCCCGCCGGGAACAGGTGGACATGGCGCTGCTCGACTACAACCTCCCGGACGGCTGTGGCGCGGAGCTGGTGGAGAAACTGCGGGCCCTGCAGCCGGAGATGCGGATCGTGCTCAGCAGCGGCCGCACCAGTGAACGGGATATCGAGTGCTGCAGCTGCCATTTCGAGGCCAAGCCGGTCACCGCCCAGAAGCTTCACCGGCTGTTCCAAAAAGAGCATGGCCGGAAGGTGACGGGTTAACCCCGCATCACTCTTCGTTCCCACGCTCCGCGTGGGAATGCATAACCTGCCGACGCTCCATCGCCTCCGCCAGCAGCGGGTAGGTTGGGATGAGGAACGAATCCCAACACGCCCGGCCTGCACCCAACCGCCATGTGTTGGAGTTCGCTCCGCTCACTCCAATCTACGGGTAACAGCGGTAACGGGAAAAGAGACGCACTCCAGAGAGTCCCACACGGGTTGTCGATTCAACAGCACCGTGGACACAGACGACGTGCCCCACCACAGGTCTCCCCGTTCCCACGCTCCGCGTGGGAACGCATAACCTACCGACTCTCCATCGCCTCCGCCAGCAATTCAACCCAGTGTTTCACCGGCAGATCGGTAGCGGAGGCCAGGTGCAACTGGCAGCCCACGTTGGCGGTGGCGATCAGGGCCGGCTGACCGGCCTGCAGCGCCTGCAGCTTGTTCGCCTGCAGCTGCTTCGACAGGACCGGTTGCAGCAGGGAGTAGGTGCCCGCCGACCCGCAACAGAGGTGACTGTCCCGCACCGGGGTCAACTGGAAACCGAGGCGCGTCAGCAGCCCCTCCACCCGGCCGGCCAGCTGCTGGCCATGCTGCAGGGAACAGGGCGACTGGTAGGCCAGGGGCCGGGCATCCACCCGCAGTTCCAGGGACTCCAGCGGCTCCGCCTCCAGCAGCTCCACCAGGTCCCGGGCCAGGACCGAGACCCGCTGCGCCTTCTCCGCGTAGTCGGGATCGTGTTGCAGCAGGTGACCGTACTCCTTGACCTGGCTGCCGCAGCCGCTGGCGGTGACCAGGATCGCCTCGGCACCAGCCTCGATATGGGGCCACCAGGCATCGATGTTGCGGCGCATGAACCCGGCCGCCTCCTGCTCCGCCGCCAGGTGCTGACTGACCGCACCGCAGCAGCCCTGCCCCGGCGGGCTGATCACCGAGATGCCGAGCCGGTCCAGAACCCGGGCGGTGGCACCGTTGGTGGCCGGTGTCGCCACCGACTGGGCACACCCCTCCAGCAGCAGCACCTTTCGCTGGTGGCCGCTCGCCGGCCGCACCGGTACCGCAGTCGCGGCCGGTATCTTCTGTTTCAGGTGGGTCGGCAGCAGCGGCCGCACGGCACGGGCCAGGCCCAGCAGCGGTCCGAAGCGCCCGGGGTAGGGCAGCACCTGGCGCAGCCCCCATCGCAACAGCCGCTGCAGTGGGGGTCGTGCCACCTGGCGCTCCACCTCGTCACGACCGATCTCCAGCAGACGGGCATAACGCACCCCGGAGGGACAAGTGGTCTCGCAGGCGCGGCAGGTGAGGCAGCGGTCCAGGTGCTGCTGGGTGCGGGCCGTTACCTCCTGCCCCTCCAGCATCTGCTTGATCAGGTAGATGCGGCCCCGGGGGCCGTCCAGCTCGTCGCCCCGCAGCTGGTAGGTGGGACAGGTGGCGGTACAGAAACCGCAGTGCACGCAGCTGCGCAGGATGGCGTCGGCCTCCCGGCCCCGGGGTGTATCCAGATAGCGTGGCAGGAGCGAGGTCTGCATCAGAGCTCCGGAAACAGTCGGCCGGGGTTGAGGATCGCCTTCGGATCGAAGGCCTGCTTGAGCTGCCGGTGCAGCTTCATCACCGGCTCCGCCGGCAGGGTCGATGCCCGGGACTGCGCATCACCGCCCCGGTAACGCCGGGCGTGGCCGCCATGGCGGGCAGCCGCCTGCAGGATCGTCTCCGGTGCCACCTCGCTGACCAGCCAGCGCTGGGCACCGCCCCAGTCGATCAGCTGCTTGCCCGGCAGATCGAGCGGCGGCGTGGTGGCCGGCACCGAGAGGCGCCACAGCGGCAAGGCCGAGTCGAAGAACGGCAGTTCCTGCTCCCGGAGCCGGGACCAGAACGGATCATCCGCGGGCAGCGCCTCGCCACCCAGGCTGCGCCGGGCCGCCTCCACCCCCTGCCCGGAGCCGGACAGCCTCAGGTAGAGGCGCAGCCCGTCGTAACAGGCACCGCTGAGCGGCAGCGGGGTGGCCGCCAGCCGGTTGGCCCGTTCAATCGCCTGGCCGGGCTCCAGCTCCTGCACCAGGGTGCACTCCTGTTCCGGGCGCGGCAGCACTTTCATGCTCACGTCCAGCAGCAGGCCCAGCGTGCCCATCGCCCCCACCATCAGGCGCGACACGTCGTAACCGGCCACGTTCTTCATCACCTCGCCGCCGAAGCGCAGGACCTGCCCGCGACCGTTGACCAGGGTGGTGCCGAGGACGAAGTCGCGCAGGGCGCCGGTATAGGGGCGACGCGGCCCGGAGAGGCCGCAGGCCACGGTGCCGCCCAGGGTCGCGGCGGCGCCAAAGTGGGGCGGCTCGAACGGCAGCATCTGCCCCTCGGCGGCCAGCAGCGTCTCCAGCTCGCCTAGAGGGGTACCGGCCCGCACGGTGATCACCAGCTCCCGCGGCTCGTAGTTGATCACCCCGCGATGGCCGGTCACATCCAGTGGCTGGCCTTCGGCGGAGGAACCCAGGAACGCCTTGCTGCCGGAGCCCCGGAGCTGCAGCGGCTGTGCCTGCTCGAAGGCGTCCGCCAGCGCCTGCTGCAGCGCCTGGCTGATATTCTGTGATTGTATCGCCACCCTACTCGCCTCCTGTTCTGGCGGAAGGCGGGATCAGGGTGTCGCCACCCAGGGCCTTGTACTCGGAACAGCGTTTCGGCTGCGGGATCGCCTTGCCCGGGTTGAGCAGGCTCTGGGGATCGAAGGCCCGTTTCAGGGCGTGGAACTGCTCCAGCTCGACAGCGCTGAACTGCACGCACATCTGGTGGATCTTCTCGTGCCCGACCCCGTGTTCGCCGGTGATGGTGCCACCGACCCGCACGCAGAGCTCCAGTATCGCCGCCCCCAGGTCCTCGGCCCGCTTCAGCTCGCCCGGCTGGTTGGCATCGTAGAGGATCAGCGGGTGCAGGTTGCCGTCGCCGGCGTGAAACACGTTGGCCACCGGCAGCTGGAACTGCTGCGACAACCGGCTGGTCTCCAGCAGCACCTCGGCCAGGCGCTTGCGCGGCACCGTGCCATCCATGCAGTAGTAGTCGGGGGAGATGCGGCCTACCGCCGGGAAGGCCGACTTGCGCCCCTTCCAGAACAGCGCCCGCTGCGCCTCGTCCTGGGCCGTGCGCACCTCTATCGCGCCGGAGTCGAGCAGCTGCTGGCGCACCCGGGCCAGCTGGGCCGAGACCTCCTCGTTGGCGCCGTCCAGCTCGCACAGCAGCATCGCCTCCGCCTCCACCGGGTAACCGGCCTGCACGAAATCCTCGGCGGCCCGGATCGCCAGCCCGTCCATCATCTCCAGGCCGGCCGGGATGATACCGGCGGCGATCACGTCGCCCACCGCGTTGGCCGCCTTGCTGACGTCGTCGAAGGCAGCCAGCAGCACCTGGGCCCGTTGCGGTGTGGGCAGCAGCTTGACCAGCACCTCGACCACGATGCCGAGCATCCCCTCGGAGCCGATCATCAGCGCCAGCAGGTCGTAGCCGGGACTGTCCAGGGCCGCTCCGCCCAGGGTGATCAACTCCCCCTCGGCGGTCACCACCTTCAGTTCCAGCACGTTGTGCACGGTGAGACCGTACTTCAGGCAGTGCACGCCGCCGGAGTTTTCCGCCACGTTGCCGCCGATGGTGCAGGCGATCTGGGACGAGGGGTCGGGGGCGTAGTAGAGACCGTGCTCCGCCACGGCCTCGGAGATGGCCAGGTTGCGTACTCCCGGCTGCACCCGTGCGGTGCGAGCCAGCGGATCGATATCCAGGATACTGTTGAGCCGGGCCAGGCTCAGCAGTACCCCGTCAGCCAGCGGCAGGGCTCCGCCGGAGAGCCCGGTGGCCGCGCCCCGGGCCACCACCGGTACCCCCCGCTGGTGGCAGCACTGCATCACCTGGCGCACCTGCTCCGCATTCTCCGGCAGTACCACCAGCAGCGGCAGCTGGCGGTAGGCGGAGAGGCCGTCGCACTCGTAGGGGCGCAGCGCCTCGGTCTCGTGAATGATCTGACCGGCTGAGAGGAACCGGCCAAGGGCCCGCACCAGGCCAGGCTTGTCAATTTTCGGGTTGTCCACTGAACCTGCCATCCTGGTTATCGCTATTTCCGCCAGTAGGCCGGTGACAACAGCACCAGCAGGGTAAAGATCTCCAGCCGTCCCAGCAGCATGGCAAAACAGAGGATCCACTTGGCCGGATCGTTGAGACTGGCGTAGTTGGTACCCACCGACGCCAGGCCCGGCCCCAGGTTGTTGATCGATGCGGCCACCGCGGAGAAGGAGGTCATCAGGTCGAGCCCGGTCAGCGCCAGGGCCAGGTACATGAAGGTGAAGCTGGCCACGTAGAGAGCGAAGAAGCCCCACACCGCATCCACCACACGGGGCGTTATGGTCTTGCTGCCGACCCGGATCGGGATCTCGGCGCTGGGGTGTATCAGGCGGGTGATCTCGCGCAGCCCCTGCTTGATCAGGAGCAGAAAGCGGATCACCTTGATGCCGCCGCCGGTGGAACCGGCACAGCCGCCGATGAAGCTGGTAAACAGCAGCACGATGGCGATGAAACCGGGCCAGACCGAGTAGTCGGCGGTGGTGAAGCCGGCGGTGGTGCCGATGGAGACCGCCTGGAACAGCCCCTTGGTGAACGCCTCGCCCCAGTCATCATAGGTGCCGGTGCTGTGCAGTGTGAGCGACACCACCAGGGCCACGAACAGCAGCACCAGCAGGTAGAAACGGAACTCGCTGTCGGCGAAGTAGATCTTCGGGTTGCGCCGGTTGATGGCGATGAAGTGCAGCGCGAAGTTGACCCCGGAGAGGAGCAGGAACACCACCGCCACCATCTCGATCAGGGTGCTGTCAAAGTAGCCCATGCTGGCATCGTGGGTGGAGAAGCCGCCGATGGCGATGGTGGAGAAGGCGTGGCCGATGGCGTCGAACAGGTTCATGCCGGCAACCCAGTAGGCCAGGGTGCAGGCGATGGTCAACCCGAGGTAGATGTACCACAGCGCCTTGGCGGTCTCGGTGATGCGCGGGGTCAGCTTGGTGTCCTTCATCGGCCCCGGGGTCTCAGCCCGGTACAGCTGCATGCCACCGATACCGAGCATCGGCAGCACCGCCACCGCGAGGACGATAATGCCCATGCCACCCAGCCACTGCAGCTGCTGGCGGTAGTAGAGGATCGAGGGTGGCAGCTCGTCCAGGCCGATGATCACCGTGGAGCCGGTGGTGGTGAGTCCGGAGATCGATTCGAACACCGCGTCGGTGAGCGACATGTGGGGATCCACCGCCAGGGTCAGGGGCAGGGAGCCGCTGATGCCTAGCACGCTCCAGAACAGCACCACCACCATGAAGCCATCGCGCAGCCGCAGTTCTCGTTTCAAATCCGGCACCGTCACCCAGGCGACCGCACCTACCATCAGGATGATGAAAAAGGCGATCATGAACGAGGAGTAGGCGCCGTCACCGTACCAGAGCGAAACCAGCAGCGGCGGCAGCATGGTGAAGCTGAACACCATCAGCAACACCCCGAGAATCCGTTGTATGGCACTGAATTGCATTGCGATCGGTTCACCCGGTGCCGGCGCCGGCCGGCGTGCCCGTTATAAGAATGTGATCCCCACCTGGAACAGGCGCTCCACTTCCGGGATCTGCCGCTTGTCCACCAGGAACAGGATGACGTGATCCTCAGACTCGATAACCGTGTCATGGTGCGCGATCAGCACCTCGTCGCCACGCACCACGGCGCCGATGTTGGTCCCCTTCGGCAGCTTGATCTCCTCCACCGCCCGGCCCACCACCTTGGACGAGCTGCGGTCGCCGTGGGCCACTGCCTCGATCGCCTCGGCGGCACCCCGGCGCAGGGAGTGGACCATCACCACGTCGCCGCGCCGCACGTGGGTCAGCAGGCTGCCGATGGTGGCCTGCTGCGGCGAGATGGCGATATCGATCGGCCCGCTCTGCACCATGTC
>JAPHTA010000239.1 GCA_026196475.1 Sedimenticola sp. | reverse complement strand
CCGCCGACCTAGTGATTAACAGTCACCCGCTCTACCAACTGAGCTACCGAGGAATGTGTCGAGGCGCGTATACTAATCAGCTATCCCGGTGGGGTCAAGGGCGCGGGGAAAAAATGTTCCCCTTGCTTCTGCAGGGCCCTCGAAGCCTTTTTCTCAATATCAACTGCATTGGATCGGGGAGCCGTCCGGGCGTGTTTCAGAGAGCCGGGGGCGCCCGGTATTGGAGAGAATCACCGCTCTTGGTTCGACCACCTGCTGCCGGTCGCAGAAGCTGAGCGTGAGGTTGTAGCCGGGAGACATTCCGAGCGGATTGAATAGAATCCTTTTCCGTCCCGCAGTGGAACTGATCGCGATTCGCTCGTCCAGACCCTGGAATACGCGCACTAAAGTATCGCCACTGTCTGCGCTACGGTTGTTGTTGCTGTCCAGCACCAGGATGTAGCCCTGTTCCCAGCTCGTGCTGTCGCTACAACTCCGGCCACCCGGGCTGGGACAGAGTATGGTAACCCTGCCCCGGGTCACCGCCTCGCTGCGTGCCAGCTGCAGATGGCGGACCAGGGTATTGGTCGCGCTGACCCGGGCGTTGTTGCCGCTCAGTGCGCTCATGGCGGGGACCGCCAGGCTGAGCATGATGCCGCTGATGGCGAGGGTGGTAACCAGTTCCAGCAGGGTCAGTCCCGCACAGCGGTGACGACCGGTATTAACCTGATATTGCATGATGACACTCCGTTGTCAGCTTGTGGCACAATTCCCCTTGTGCCCGCAGCAGCAGGGTACACCGTATGGCGTGGTATCCCGATAGGTCAGACGTGATCCGCGTGTAGGTGTTTTCCGATTCCACGGATCAGATATGTCCAAGAAGTTTGAACTCGCATCCGAATTCGAACCCGCCGGTGACCAGCCGGAGGCAATACGCCGCCTGATCGAGGGGCTGCATGATGGCGAGGCCGGCATGACCCTTCTGGGGGTGACCGGTTCGGGCAAGACCTTCACCATCGCCAACGTGATTGAGGAGGTCCAGCGTCCGACCCTGGTACTGGTGCACAACAAGACCCTGGCCGCCCAGCTCTATGGTGAGATGAAGGATTTCTTCCCCAACAATGCGGTGGAGTACTTCGTCTCCTACTACGACTACTACCAGCCGGAGGCCTATGTTCCCTCGTCGGATACTTTCATCGAGAAGGATGCCTCGATCAACGAGCACATCGAGCAGATGCGGCTCTCCGCCACCAAGGCGCTGCTGGAACGGCCCGATACCATTATCGTGGCGACGGTTTCCTGTATCTACGGCCTGGGTGACCCGCGCTCCTACCTGAGCATGGTGCTGCACCTGGTTCGCGGCGACATGCTGGATCAGCGGACCGTGCTGCGTCGCCTGGCGGAACTGCAGTACACCCGCAACGACGTGGAGTTGCATCGGGCCACCTACCGGGTGCGTGGTGAGCTGATCGACATCTACCCGGCGGAGTCGGACGGGGAGGCGGTACGGCTTGAGCTGTTCGACGGTGAGGTGGAGTCGATCTCCCTGTTCGACCCTCTGACCGGAGAGGTGCTGCGCAAGGTGCCGCGCTATACCATCTATCCCAAGTCCCACTATGTCACGCCACGGGAGACCTTGCTGGCGGCGGTGGAGCAGATCAAGGAGGAGCTGAAACAGCGCCTGGAGCAGTTGCGGGAGGCCAACAAGCTGGTGGAGCTGCAGCGCCTGGAGCAGCGCACCCGTTTCGATATCGAGATGATCCTGGAGCTGGGCTACTGTTCCGGCATCGAGAACTACTCGCGCTACCTTTCCGGGCGCCAGCCCGGCGAGGCGCCTCCCACCCTGTTCGACTACCTGCCGGAGAATGCCCTGCTGGTGGTGGACGAGAGCCACGTCTCCATTCCCCAGGTGGGCGGTATGTTCCGGGGCGACCGTTCGCGCAAGGAGACGCTGGTGGAGTACGGTTTCCGGCTTCCCTCGGCCCTGGACAACCGGCCGCTGCGCTTTGAGGAGTTCGAGCAGCGCTCACCACAGACGATCTACGTTTCCGCCACTCCGAGGGACTACGAGCGGGAGCACTCGGGGGCGATCATCGAGCAGGTGGTGCGCCCGACCGGCCTGGTGGATCCGGAACTGGAGGTACGCCCGGTCGGCAGCCAGGTGGATGACCTGCTGTCGGAGATCAACCTGCGTATCGCGGTGCATGAACGGGTCCTGGTCACTACCCTGACCAAGCGCATGGCGGAGGACCTGACCGACTACCTGAACGATCACGGCATACGGGTGCGCTACCTGCACTCCGATATCGATACCGTGGAGCGGGTGGAGATCATTCGTGACCTGCGCCTGGGCGAGTTCGACGTGCTGGTGGGTATCAACCTACTGCGTGAGGGGCTGGACATGCCGGAGGTCTCCCTGGTGGCGATCCTGGATGCGGACAAGGAGGGATTCCTGCGCTCCGAGGGGGCGCTGATCCAGACCATCGGCCGGGCCGCCCGAAACGTCAACGGCAAGGCGATCCTCTATGCCGACCATGTGACCGGATCGATGCGGCGGGCGATGGACGAGACCAACCGACGGCGTGAGAAACAGATCGCCTACAACCGGGAACACGGCATCACCCCCCAGACCATTCGCAAGTCGGTGGCGGATATCATGGAGGGGGCGCGCGCCGGCGCGCCGATGTCGCCCAGGCGCTATGCCAAGGTGGCGGAGGAGACCGCCGAGTATGCGTCGCTCAGTCCGAAGCAGATGGCGAAAAAGATCGAAGAGCTGGAGAAGACGATGTTCCAGCATGCCCGGGACCTGGAGTTCGAGGAGGCGGCCAGGGTTCGCGACCAGATCAAATCGCTTCAGGGCCAGGGCCTGTTGGCCTGACCCGGACTACGGGGTTTGTCGACCCCAGCTGGCCGGCAGCAGCTTGCCCAGTATCCACTCGCCGAGCTGTTGCAGGTAGAAGGTCAGCGGGGTGCAGAGAATCCAGGCCAGCATCAGCAGGACCAGGAAACTGGAGCCGACCAGGTTGTCCGACAGCCAGTGGGCGCCGGAGACCATGCGCGGCAGCAGTATCAGTGCGCCGATCAGGGTCGAGGCGAGGCCCCAGCGCCAGCTGGCAAAGAACCAGATACAGCCGACCCAGATCAGGGTGACGATACCGTGGTCACCGGGGAAACTGCCGCCGGAGGCGTCCTTGGCCTGGATATGGGGCACCAGTTCACTCAGCCGGTAGGCGGGTTCCAGCAGCAGGGACGGGCTGGCCCTTCCCTCCGGCAGCCAGGACTTGTAGAGATCCACCAATCCCCCATCCTGGCTCAGCAGGATCATGCCGCAGAGGATGCCGAACATACTCAGGCGCTCGATGCGCTGGTTCCCTGGTCCGCTGAATATGAACAGGAAGAAGAAAGCGATCATCCCCAGGCCGATAATGATATCCGCCGTCTTGGTGTTCGCCGCGGCCCAGAACAGACGCCAGGTCTCGCCCTCTGCCAGGGAGCCGTTGAGCAGGTAGAAGAGCCGCTTGTCTACGCTGTCCCAGATGGCGCGGGTAGGCTCGAACAGCCAGCTTCCGAAGATCAGCAGGGCCAGCAGATGCAGGGCAATGAAGCCCCTGGGATACCAGGTCGACTGTTGCTGGGGCACGGCTGACTCCGCTGAACTGAGGAAAGCGGTTTTTAGCGGCATTCGCCGGTGAAGTCAACCTGGTTGCTACTCGGCGCGCAGCGCCTCTATCGGGTCGAGCCGGGAGGCACGCCAGGCCGGCATTACCCCGGCCATCAAGCCGATGCTGGCTGCCACCCCCTCCGCCGCCAGTACATATCCCCAGGGGGTGTGGGTCGGCAGTGCCGGCACCGCAAGCTGCAATAGCCAGGCACCGCCGGCACCCAGCAGCAGCCCGGCCAGGCCGCCGAGGGAGGCCAGCACCACCGCCTCGCCGATGAACAGCCACAGGATCTGCTGGCGATGGGCGCCAAGCGCCCGCAGCAGGCCCACCTCGCCGGTACGTTCGTTGACCGAGATGGTCATGATGGTGAGGATCCCCACGCCACCCACCAAAAGGGAGATGGCTCCCAGTGCGCCCACCGCCAGGGTCAGGATATCCAGCACCGAGCCCAGGGTGTCCAGCATCTGGTCCTGGGTGGTGATGGTGAAATCCTCTTCACCGTGGCGCTGCACCAGCTGCTTGCGAATCACCTCGGCGACAACCGAGCTGTCGACACCGGCCCGGTAGAGGATGTCGATCTCCATCAACCCCTCCTGGTCGAACAGGGCCATCGCCTTGTAGGTGGGGATGTAGACCGCGTCGTCCAGGTCAAAGCCGAGCAGCTGGCCCTTCGACTCCATGACGCCGATCACCCGGAAGCTCTCGCTGCCGATGCGTATTCGCTTGCCGAGCGGATTCTCCTGCCGGAACAGCTCGTCCCGGATCTTGCTGCCGAGGACCACGAAGGCGCGGGCGTAGCGTGGATCGTCATCCGGCAGGAAGCGGCCGAGGGCCGGTTCCATCTTCCACACCAGGGGCATGGCGTGGCTGACACCATAGATATAGGTGCGCCGTGAGCGCTTCTCGAACTCCACCGCGGCGTTCCCCTGGGCCAGGGGAACCACCGCCTCGATGTGGGGCAGGCGGGAGAGGCTCTCCGCATCCTCCAGGCTGAGTGGCCGCACGTTATTGACCAGGGCGCCGGAGATACCGAAGGTCTGGGACTTGCCCGGGTTGATCGCCACCAGGTTGGTGCCGAACTGGGTGAACTCCGCCAGTACGTACTTGTTGATCCCCTCGCCGATGGAGGTGAGCAGGACCACCGCGGCGATCCCCACCGCGATCCCGAGGGCGGTCAGCAGGCTGCGGGTACGGTGGAAGGTGACCGAACCGAGCGAGAGGCTGATGAAGTCGACCGCGCGCATGTCAGCGCCCCGCCAGGGCGATCACCGGATCGAGCCGGGCGGCACGGCGCGCCGGCAGGATTCCGAACAGCAGGCCGGTGAGTAGGGAGATACCGAGTGCCGCGAGCAGGGCCCAGAGTGGAATCACCAGCGGGAAATCCGGGTACAGCTGGCCCATCAGCCAGACCCCGGCGAAGGCGATGCTGATGCCGATGGCGGAACCGGCCGCCGAGAGCAGGCCGGCCTCGATCAGGAACAGCAGCATGATCTCGTCGCGCTGACCACCCAGGGCCTTGAGCAGACCGATCTCCGCGGTGCGCTGGGAGACCGCCACCAGCATCACGTTCATGATCAGGATGCCGGCCACCGCCAGGCTGATGGAGGCGATCCCGGCCACCGTGTAGGTGAGTGAGCGGAAGATGTCGTCGAAGGTGGAGAGCAGGGCGTCCTGGGTGATGACGGTCACGTCTTCCTCGTCGTCGTGCCGTTCGCGGATGATGTCGATCACGGCCTGCCGGGTCCGGGGCACCGTGTCACGACTCTCCGCCTGGACCAGGATGCGAAACAGCCCCTCGGTGTTGAACAGGCTCTGGGCGGAGGCCACCGGGATGATGGCGATGTCGCCCACGTCCATGCCCAGCGATTCTCCGAGCGGCTTGAGAACGCCGATCACCCGGAAACGGCGGTCATGGATCCGGATCCACTCGCCAATGGCCCGGCTGTTGCCGAACAGCTCCCTCTTCAGCTTGCTGCCGAGTACCACGATGGCGCTCTCCCGGGTCGGATCGGCGGAGGGCAGGAACTTGCCCCGGGACATCTCCATGTTGCGCACCGGCAGCATCTCTGCTGTGGTGCCCATGATGCTGACGTCCCGGGAGAGCTGTTGATGGGAGGCCGGTGCGGAGCCGAAGACCAGGGGGGCGACCCGCCTTACCGTAGCGCTGCGGTAGAGTGCCAGGGCGTCCTCCAGGGTCAGATCGCGGGGTGTACCGCCCACCATTGGGGGAACATCACCGGTGGTCTCCACCTTGCCCGGAATCACGATCACCAGGTTGGAGCCCAGGCTGGAGAACTCGTTGGCAACAAAGCGCCGGGCCCCCTCACCGAGGGCGGTCAGCAGCACCACAGAGGCGACGCCGATGGCCGTGGCCATCAGCATCAGAACGGTACGGCTGCGGGCGCCGGAGAGTGCCCGCAGACCGAAGCTGAAGGCGTCGTTCAGTCTCACCGGCCGGCTCCCGCCCCGGGGTGGATTCCCTGCTGATCGTTCTCGATGGCACCGTCCACCATCCGGATACGCCGCGCAGCGCGGCCACCGATCTCCGGGTCGTGGGTCACCACCACCAGGGTGATGCCCTCGCTGTTGAGCTGTTCCAGCGCCCGGATCACCTCGTCGCCCGAGTGCTTGTCCAGGTTACCGGTAGGCTCGTCGGCCAGCAGCAGCTGCGGCTGCATGATGGTGGCACGGGCGATCGCCACCCGCTGGCGCTGGCCGCCGGAAAGCTGGTCCGGCCGGTGGAGGGCACGATCGGTCAGGTCCATCAGGGCCAATGCCTTCTCCACCCGGGGGGTGCGCTGAGACGGCTCCATCCCGGCCAGTATCAGTGGCAGCTCAACATTCTGTGCCGCATTGAGACGGGGAATGAGGTGGAACGACTGGAATACGAAGCCGATGTGGTCACGCCGTGCCACCGCCTGCTCGCTCTCCGGCAGGGCGGTGGTCTCGGTGCCCTCCAGGTAGTAGTGTCCACTGTCGGGATGGTCCAGCAGGCCGAGGATGTTGAGCAGGG
>JAPHTA010000109.1 GCA_026196475.1 Sedimenticola sp. | reverse complement strand
TAATAAGGTGGCAAGCTTATGTTCGAAAATCAGTGCTGTCCCACAAACTGTTTCTCCCTCAGGGAAAGAGCTCTCCCGGAACTCCCTCTCCCTCAGGGAGAGGGTTGGGGTGAGGGGATCAAAGGGAAAAGGAACCGCAGATGGGTGTTATTCCTGTCCATCAGGAACCAGGTGGTGAGTTGATATGGCAACGGAACAGGGTCTGAAAGGCAGCGACGGCCTGATGCAGCAGCTCGGAGATGACAGCCCGATGCTGAACGACGCCAACAGCGAGGAGGCGTGGATCGAGGTGATCCAGAAGATGGACCTGGTCTACGCCGACCTGGTCCGTTACCAAGTGGAGCTGGAGGAGAAGAACAGCGCCCTGGAAGAGGCCCAGCGCTTTATCGAGAGCGTGCAGGCGGCGATGACCGACGTGCTCATCGTGTGCGACATCCAGGGCCGCATCCAGCGCGCCAACGGGGCGCTGGAGAAGCTCACCGGCCACACCGAGGCGGAGCTGATGAACCGCTCCTTCAAGACCCTGTTCGTCGACTCCTCCCAGCCGCTGGTGGACGGCTTCGCCGACAAGATCCGCTCCGAAACGGTCTACGACTGCGAGGTCAACCTGATCGGCGCCGACGGCAAGCCGACCCCGCTGGCGATGAACTGCAGCTCCCGCTACGACCACGACGGGCGCCTGGTGGGCATGGTGCTGATCGGCCGCCCGGTGGGTGAACTGCGCCGCGCCTACGAGGAGCTGAACATCACCCACCGGGAGTTGAAGCAGGCCCAGGAGCAGCTGGTGCACTCGGAGAAGATGGCCTCCCTGGGTCGCCTGGTGGCCGGGGTGGCCCACGAGCTGAACAACCCGATCAGTTTCGTGTTCGGCAACATGCATGCCCTGAAGCGCTACGGCGACCGCATCACCCGCTACCTGCAGGCAGTACACGACGGGGTGGACGGGGCCCAGCGGGAGAGCCTGCGCCGGGAGCTGAAGATCGACCACATCCTGTCCGATATCGGCTCCCTGATCGACGGCACCCTGGAGGGGGCCGAGCGGGTCAGCGATATCGTCATGGACCTGCGCCGCTTCTCCGGCAACCAGCAGGAGGACAACCAGCCGTTCCAGCTGGCGCCGGTGATCAACACTGCCGTCGACTGGGTGGTAAAGGCGGCCAGGCGCAAGCCGGACCTGACCATCGAGGTACCGGAGGAGCTGGAGGCGATCGGCATCAAGGGACTGGTACACCAGATCCTGGTCAACCTGGTGCAGAACGCCCTCGACGTGATGGAGGAGATGGAGACCCCGAAGCTGGAGATCCGGGGCTGGCGCGACTGGGACAACGTGCGTATCGAGGTGCGGGACTTCGGCCCCGGCATCCCGAAGCAGAACCTGATGCGGGTGTTCGACCCCTTCTTCACCACCAAGGACGTGGGCAAGGGGACCGGCCTGGGGCTCTACATCAGCTACGGCCTGGCCAGCGACCAGGGCGGCTCACTGATGGCCTCCAACCACCCGGATGGTGGCGCCATGTTCACCCTGACCCTGAAGGCGGCCTGAGGGGGTACCGGTAGGGTGGGCACGTTGTCCGTGCCCACGCGAATACGGCATGAACAAACTGTAGGAGCGGCGCCCCGCCGCGATGATCGGACCGGCGATGGTGCGTCGACTGATCGGCCCGGGGGCGGGCCTCCTACAGGTTGATGGACCTCGTTCCCACGCTCTGCGTGGGAATGCATACGGAACAACTGTAGGAGCAGCAAGGTAGGGTGGGCACGCCGTCTGTGCCCACGCGGACACGGCAAGGCAAGGCAAAACGAACGTCATCCCGGCGAATGCCGGGATCCAGATTTCGAATAGTAGCGACACTCCTGGATTATTCGCTTCGCTCACCCTTCGGGCCGACTTACAGTCGTTCAACGCGCTTCACGCTTTTGTCCGGCCTGTGACGGAATGACGGTGGAAACCCTGAGTGAAAGAGACCGGCAACAGAGATGGCAATCCAATGACACAATCCACCGGCTTCAACATACTCTGGCTGCAATCCGGCGGCTGCGGCGGCTGCAGCCTGTCGCTGCTCAACGCCGAGTCCCCCAACCTGCTGCATACCCTGGAGGGAGCCGGCATCAACCTGATCTGGCACCCGATGCTGAGCGAGGCCTCCGGCTCCGAGATGATCGCCATCCTGCAGGCGGCCATCGCCGGCCAGGTGCGCCTGGACGCCCTCTGCATCGAGGGCGCCATCCTGCGCGGCCCCAAGGATAGCGGCCGCTTCCATATCCTGGCCGGCACCGGCCGTCCCATGCTGGCCTGGGTGCGGGAGCTGGCGGCGGTGGCCCACTACACCCTGGGTATCGGCACCGGCGCCAGCTTCGGTGGCATCACGGCCGGTGGCGGCAACCCCACCGACGCCTGCGGACTGCAGTACGCCGAGACCGAACGGGGCGGCGCCCTGGGCGTCGATTACCGCTCGAAAAGCGGCCTGCCGGTGATCAACGTGGCCGGCTGCCCGACCCATCCCAACTGGATCACGGAGACCCTGATGCAGCTGGCCCTGGGCGACTTCAGCGCCGACAACCTGGACGAGTGGCAGCGCCCGCGCGGCTACGCCGACCACCTGGTGCACCACGGCTGTCCGCGCAACGAGTACTACGAGTTCAAGGCCAGCGCCGAGGAGCACTCCCAGCTCGGCTGCATGATGGAGCACCTGGGCTGTCTCGGTACCCAGGCCCATGCCGACTGCAACACCCGCCTCTGGAACGGCGAGGGCTCCTGCCTGCGCGGCGGCTACGCCTGCATCAACTGCACCGCGCCCGGCTTCCAGGAGCCGGGGCACCGCTTCCAGGAGACCCCCAAGATCGCCGGCATCCCGATCGGCCTGCCGTCCGACATGCCGAAGGCGTGGTTCGTGGCCCTGGCCTCCCTCTCCAAGGCGGCCACCCCACGCAGGCTGCGAGAGAACGCCCACGCCGACCACATTGTCGTACCACCCCACGCGAGGAAGAAGGGCCCATGAGCAGAACCATTGTCGGACCCTTCAACCGGGTCGAGGGCGACCTGGAGGTGCAGATCGAGACCCGCGACAACCGGGTCAGCAACGCCTGGGTGGTCTCCCCCATGTACCGCGGCTTCGAGCAGATCCTGCACGGCAAGGACCCGCGTGACGCCCTGATCTACACGCCACGCATCTGCGGTATCTGCTCCGTCTCCCAGTCGGTGGCGGCGGCCGACGCCCTGGCCCACGCCAGCGGCATCGAGCGGCCGGACAACGGCGAGCTGGCCCTGAACCTGATCCACGCCTGCGAGAACCTGGCCGATCACTTCACCCACTTCTACCTCTTCTTCATGCCCGACTTCGCCCGGGACATCTACCGCGACCAGCCCTGGTTCGACGACGTGGTGTCACGCTTCAAGGCGGTGAAGGGGAGAGCCGGGGCAGACGTGATGGAGGCCCGGGCCGGGTTCATGCACCTGATGGGGATCATGGCCGGCAAGTGGCCCCACACCCTGGGCATCCAGCCCGGCGGCAGCACCCGGGGCATCGAGGCCCAGGAGAAGGTGCGCCTGCTCTCCATCCTGGCCGGCTTCCGCCGCTACCTGGAGCAGCAGATGTTCGGCGCCCCGCTGGAAGAGGTGCTGGCGATCGGCGACCGGGTACAGCTGGAGAGCTGGCTGGCGGCGGGCGATCCCAACCAGAGCGACTTCCGCCGCTTCCTGCAGCTGGCCAACGACCTGGAGTTGCACAACCTGGGGCGCACCGACAACCGCTTCATGAGCTACGGCGTCTACCACCGCCAGGGTGAACCCCTGTTCCGCTCCGGCGTCTGGCACCAGGGAGAGATCAGCAAACTGGACCCCGCCAGCATCACCGAGGACATCAGCCACAGCTGGATGGAGGGGCAGAGCGAGCCACAGCACCCGTTCCACGGCGTCACCCTGCCGGATGCGGATGCCAAGGAAGGTTACAGCTGGTGCAAGGCCCCGCGCCTGGACGGCCAGGTGGTGGAGGTGGGTGCATTGGCAAGACAGCTGATCGACGGCCAGCCCCTGGTCAGAGACCTGGTGGCCGACAGCGGCAGCAACGTGCGCAACCGGGTCATCGCCCGGGCCCTGGAGATCCCCAGGGTGCTGGTGGAGATGGAGCAGTGGGTACGCCAGCTGAAGCCGAAAGAGCCGTTCTGCAACGACAGCGGCCTGAAGCGTGAGTCCGAAGGCTATGGCCTGACCGAAGCGGCCCGGGGCAGCCTCGGCCACTGGGTACGGATTAAGAACGGCCGCATCCTCAACTACCAGATCGTCGCCCCCACCACCTGGAACTTCTCACCCAGGGACCGCAACGGCGTCTCCGGTCCCCTGGAGCAGGCCCTGCTCGGCGCCCCCATCCGGGACGGCGAAAAGGAGCCAGTGGCCGTGCAGCACATCGTCAGGTCGTTTGATCCCTGCATGGTTTGTACGGTGCATTAGGGTTTAGTTTGAGGATTCCGATAAACAGAGTATTTGTCATTCCTTTTTATTGGATACCTGGCACTTGATATAGACTTAGGTGCCGATTGATAATCGGGACATCTAAATCAACGACTCACGATGGTAAAAATGAGTACGTCATAAAAATATCCAAAATGATGCCCCCAGCAACCAACGACTACTACCAGGCGAACGCTAAGTTGTTTTTTGATCAGACGGTCGCAGTCAACCTGTCTGAACTCTATCAATGTTTTATCGCGAACTTGCCACCCCTTGCTAGGATACTTGACGCAGGTTGTGGCTCAGGTCGAGACTCGAAGCATTTTCTGGACGCAGGGTATAAGGTGACCGCCTTCGATGCTTCATCGTGTTTAGCTCAACTAGCTTCAGAGTACATTGGTAGAAGCGTGAAAGTACAATCGTTTAGTGAGATAGAGTACCTGTCTGAATTTGATGGTATTTGGGCTTGTGCGAGCCTGCTACATGTTCCAATGATTGAAATGCCGGAGGCATTTCTGCGTCTGCGTAGGGCTTTAGTCAAGGATGGAATACTCTACGCATCATTTAAGTATGGTATGGGTGAGCATGACCGAAACGGTAGAATGTTTACCGATATGAATGAGGTCGTTCTTTCTGACCTAATTGACCGAGTAGGAGGTTTTTCTGAGATACAGACGTGGGTGACTGGTGATCAACGTGCTGGTCGAGAAGATGAACTTTGGCTTAATACCTTGCTGCGGTTGGAGGAGGGCAGTTGAGGTCCAGTCTACTCACCGGCGGTAAGCATGCGCCATTGTTGCCTGATTTACTTGAAGCCATCTATCGCGCGGATGAGATCGAGTTTGCAGTGGCATTTATTAAGAGTAGCGGATTAAGCCTGATATTTCAGGCGTTAATGGATGCCGTAGAATTAAGAAAAGTGCGATTGACATTGCTTACCAGTGACTATTTGGATGTAACTGATCCACAAGCGCTACGTCAGTTGATGTTACTTGCCGAGCGCGGTGCTGATATTAGAGTGTTTCAAGCAGGAGCAACCACCAGTTTTCATCTGAAAGCTTACATTGTGATCAGGCGAAAAGGTGATCAGATCCTAGAAGGACGTGCTTTTATTGGGTCAAGTAATATTAGTCGTTCGGCACTCACCGAGGGTATCGAGTGGAACTATGCATTCGGCTTGCGGGTTGGTGCGGATTCCAGTCAGATAGAACACTTCAAACAGATCCGCAGGGAGTACTCTGATCTACTTTCTCATAAACAAGTCATGCCCCTGGACTATGACTGGATCGATCAGTATGAACAGCGACGCAAGGTTCAACAATTGCCGGTTGCACCGGGAAGTGACGACCCTGAATTACCGACGCCTGAACCCAATATGGTGCAAAGAAGTGCTTTACAAGCACTTTCTGACAGTCGCCGCAAAGGATATCGCCGGGGGTTAGTTGTTCTGGCGACGGGTTTGGGAAAAACATACCTTGCTGCTTTTGATTCTAAAGCGATAAATGCAAAGCGTTTGCTTTTTGTTGCGCACCGGGAGGAGATACTAAGTCAGGCGGAGACAACGTTCCAGCGGATACATCGAATAGCACGGGTGGGTCGTTATACGGGAAAAAGAAAAGAGGTTGATGCGGATTTTCTATTTGCTTCAATCCAGACACTGGGCCAGTCACACCATCTGGAGCGTTTTTCCCCGGACCACTTTGATTATGTCGTGGTAGATGAGTTCCACCACGCCGCCGCCACGACCTATCGTAAGTTACTTTCCCATTTCAATCCGAAGTTTATGTTAGGACTCACAGCAACACCAGAACGCACTGATCAGTCGGATATTCTTACCCTCTGTGATGACAATCTAGTGTTTACTAGCGATTTGTTCCGAGGTATAGAGTCCAAGTTATTGTCTCCATTCCATTACTATGGAATCTACGATGAATCGGTCGATTACCAAGAGATTCCTTGGCGCAATGGACAATTTGATCCAAATTCTTTGTCAAATAAGCTAGCCACTTTAGCTCGTGCACGGCACTCGTTAAAGGAGTGGCGGGAAAAGGCGCAGAAAAAAACCTTGGCGTTTTGTGTCTCTATAAAGCATGCAGAGTTTATGGCTGAACGATATCGACGAGAGGGTGTCTCTGCTGTAGCCGTGCATGGTGATAGTGTTATCGGTCGTACCGAGGCATTGAAACAACTAGCCGATGGCGAGATAGAGATTATCTTTTCAGTTGATCTGTTCAACGAAGGGGTGGACTTGCCAGCAATTGATACTGTAATGATGCTGCGCCCAACAGAATCAAAAGTATTATTTTTACAACAGCTAGGACGCGGACTTCGTCGGCACGGAGGAAAGAAACAATTAGTGGTGCTGGATTTCATAGGTAACCACCAAGGATTTCTGAACAAACCACAGGCACTCTTTGGTGTGGGGAGTACTCATAAGTCATTGGTGGAATTTGGTCAAAAATTAAAAAACGGTAGGCTCGAACTACCGTCTGGCTGTTACGTAAATTACGATTTAAAAATCATAGACTTTCTGGTACGCCTTTCTAGTGAAGGGTCTGCAAAAGCCTATCAAACGTTGAAAGATTCTCTTGGACGGCGACCGACGCTTTCTGAGTTCTATCGTAGTGGTGAAAGTTTACAGAAAGTGCGTCAGCAGTATGGGCAGTGGTGGCGTTTGGTGCAAGACCAAGGGGACCTGAGCCATTCAGAGGTTGACGCATTAGAAACAATCGGCGATTTTCTGCGTGAGATAGAAATTACATCAATGACTAAGTCATTTAAGGCGGTTCTGCTTGAAGCGTTTCTTGAAATGGATGGGCTTCGGGCATCGCCAACTATCGATGCGTTATCGATGCAAGCGTTGAAGGTTTTTCGCCGCCGCCCGGGATTCATAGTGGATATCCGTGAG
>JAPHTA010000346.1 GCA_026196475.1 Sedimenticola sp. | reverse complement strand
TCCAGCATGGAGTTCCTGTTCGTCGGCCATGCCAAGGGGGCGGTTCATGTCGCCTGGATTGACGAGCCGGACTGGACGGTCAATCCCCACTTTGTCACCGATATCCGCAAACTGGTGCTGGGCGGCGCGGTGTGCAGCGAGGATGACGGCTGTGCACCGGTGATCCTGATCTGCCGCAGCGGCAAGCGTTCCCACGAGGCCGGCAAGGCCCTGCTGAAGGAGCACTTCAACCGCGTATTCCACGTCGACGAGGGATTCGAAGGGGACCTGGACGAGAACCACCAGCGCAGCACGATCAACGGCTGGCGCTTTCACGGCCTTCCCTGGGAGCAGTGCTGAAAAACAGGGGGCCGGCTACACCCGGATGGCCAGCCATCGATTCTGTCGAGCCATCATGAGCGGGCCGGCCGGGCCGGCTCCAGAGATCCCACCGGGTTCTCCACTGCATCGTCCAGCTCGACCCGCTCGATCTGGTCAAAGCGCTTACTGATCTTACCGGCCGATATATGCACCGACTTCACATCGTCATGCGCCTGCCGGATATGCGCCGCCAGTTTGTCCATGCGCCCCTGGAAGCGTCCGAAATCCTTCGACAGCAGCTGCAGGTGCCGCTGAATCAGATGCACCTGTTCACGGGTCGCGGCATCCTTGAGCACCGCCCTGGCAGTGGTCAGTATGGCCATCATGGTGGTGGGTGATACCAGCCACACGTGGCGCCTCTGAGCCTCCTCCACCAGCTCCGGAAAATGACCATGAATCTCGGCGAACACGGACTCGGCGGGGATGAACATCACCGCCCCGTCAGCGGTCTCCCCCGGCAGGATATATTTGCCCGCGATATCGTCAATATGCTTGCGGATGTCCTGGTGGAACTGACCGGCGGCCCGGTTCCTCTCCAGCTCCGGGCGCTCGGTATCGGTCATCCTGCGATAGCTCTCCAGGGGGAACTTGGCATCGATGCCGATATGCCCCGTGGGCTCCGGCAGGAACAGCATGCAGTCGACGCGGGTCCTGTTGCCCAGGGTGTGCTGCATCGAGAAACTGCTCTCCGGCATCAGGTTGGCGACCAGCGCCTCCAGCTGCACCTCGCCAAACGCCCCTCTTGAACGCTTGTCCGCCAGCACCTCCTGCAGACTGACCACGTTGCTGGAGAGTTCGGTAATCCGTTTCTGCGCCTCGTCGATGCGGGACAGGTGCTGCAGCACCCGGTTGAAGGTTTCAGTACTCTTCTCGAACCCCTCGCTGAGTCGCTTCTCCACCAGGCCACCGATATCTTTCAGACGCCGATCTGTGCTCTGGGTCAGCGATTCGACCTGGCGCCCGAGTGACTCGGAGGTCTTCGAAAGCCCCTCCATCAACTGCCGGCCAACCGCGTCCAAGCCTCGCGCCAACCCCTCCTGCTGGGCCGCCCGATCCCCGGCCAGGGAACGGGTAAGCTCCTGCTGGAATCGATCAAAGCGTTCGCCCAACGCCACCTTCAGGTTCCCGCTGTCGGTGCTGATCTCTTTCTGCATTGCACCCAGCCGCCGCTCCAGCTGCTGCTGCGACACCGCCAGCTGGTGCTGGATCTGGTGTTGCAGCGTGTGAACCGACTCCTGCTGTCGCGCCCTTGCGTCAGACAGGAGGCGGCCCAGCTCCCGCTCCTGGGCCAGCAGCTGCTGCTCGATGCGCCCGCCCTGCAGCGCCAGCTGGCGTGCCAGACGCCACCACAGGAACAGCACCAGTAGCACCAGCAGGAGCAGCCCGCCCAGAAGTACCGGATCCAGGATTTTCAGCCACGGCTCCAGAAACGCCATATCCATCCCCTTCTTTTTTAATATTGACAGCATGTTACAGCAACTTTCCAGATTACCTGCACAGTCTAGCGGGGGCCAGGCTCAAACAGTGAGCCCGTCATACGCCCACCGATACCCCCGCGGCACTTGCATCCGCGCAACAGGGACGTAAACTTGCGCCACCCTGCATCGATTTTCGGCCACATACATGCGCATACACCTGAAGACCCTGGGCTGCCGCCTCAACGAGGCCGAGCTGGAGAGCTGGTCACGGGATTTCGAGCGCCGTGGTCACCACATCACCCCCTCCCTGGCCCAGGCGGACCTGGTGGTGGTGAACACCTGTGCGGTGACCAACGAGGCGGTGCGCAAATCACGCAAACTGCTGCACCGGGCCCAGCGAGAAAATCCGCGCGCCAAGCTGGTAGTGAGTGGTTGCTACGCCAGTCTCGACCCGAGCCGGAATGGGGAGAGCCTGGGGATTGACCTGGTGGTGGATAACCGGGACAAGGAGCAGTTGGTGGAGATCGCCACCCGGGAACTCGACCTGCACGCGATGCCGGCCGTGGCCACCGCCCCCGGCGAGCACAGCCTGTTACGGCGGGGTCGCCAGCGCGCCTTTGTCAAAGTGCAGGACGGCTGCCGCTACCAGTGCACCTTCTGCATCGTCACCGTGGCCCGGGGTGAAGAGCGCTCGAAACCGATTCCACAGGTGGTGGAAGAGATCAACGGCCTGGTTGCGCAGGGCTTCCGGGAAGCGGTCCTGACCGGGGTCCATATCGGCGGCTACGGGAGTGACTGCGAAAGCGATCTGTACCGGCTGATCAGGGCAATCCTGGAGCAGACCGACCTGCCCCGGCTGCGCCTTGGCGCAGTGGAGCCCTGGGACCTGCCGGAGTCCTTCTGGTCGCTGTTCGACAACCCGCGCCTGATGCCACATCTGCACCTGCCGATCCAGAGCGGCGCCGATTCGGTACTGAAGCGGATGGCACGCCGCTGCAAGCAGGACGAATTCGCACGGCTGGCCGGCCTGGCACGGGAACGGGTGGAGGATTTCAACCTGACCACCGATATCATTGTCGGCTTTCCCGGCGAAACCGAGGCGGAGTGGCAGCAGACCCTGGAGTTCGTGGAGCGTATCGGCTTCGGCCACCTGCACATCTTCGCCTACTCGCCACGCCCTGGTACCCGGGCCGCAAGCCTGCCAAACCCGGTCTCCCGGGAGGTGATACGCCAACGCAGCGAAACGATGCACCAGCTGGGCGAGCGAATGAAAAAAGCCACCCTGGAGCGTTTCGTCGGGCGTCGCTTCCCGGTGCTGATCGAGGGACCGCCCGCTTCCGCCGACGGCACCTGGCAGGGCTACACCCCGAACTTCCTGCGCGTGGAGATCGACCAGCCACCGAAACGCTCGCTGGAAAACCGCGTTGAGACGGTCCGCCTGTGTGGTGTCGCCCGTTTCGGAGACACCCTGGTTGGAACCCTGGAACAGGAGCAGTAACTTGAGCAGACCAACCCGCGCCGGCTGGCATCCGGTAGCACTTGTCTCGGCCCACCTGGTTGCCCTGCTGCTGATGAGCAGCTGGTTGCTGGAGCCGACCCGTGGACTGTGGCTTGCCCTGGATGAACAGCTGTTCTGGGCCATGAACCGCTCGCTCGAGTGGAACCGGGCCTGGCAGCAGCTCTGGGCGGTCGCCAACAACCGGGCCTTTGACCTGGTGGCCGGCATTAGCATGCTGCTGCTGTTCGTCCACCATGCCCTGCTGAACGAGCGCGAACGTATCCTGCACTATCTCAGCGTGCTTGGGGTGATGTTTTTCGTGCTCCTGGTGTTGCTGCTGATCAGCAAGGAGTTGCCGATCGAACGGCCCAGCGCCACGGCACAATTTCCCGAAGCACTGCGCCTCAGCCAGCTGGTGCCTGAGATACCCACCAAGGACTACTCCTCCGACAGCTTCCCGGGCGATCACGGCCTGGTGCTGCTGGTCTGTGCCGGTTATGCACTCGCCTACCTGCCTGCCGGATACGGCCTGTTGGCTCTCCTGTTCATGGTACTCTTCACCCTGCCGCGCCTGATGAGCGGTGCACACTGGGTAACGGACGAGATCGTCGGTGCGGTAAGCGTGGGGCTGCCAGCGCTGGCCTGGCTTTTCGCAACGCCGCTTCAGGAGACACTGCTGAATTCCGTGCGGCAGCGAGTGGAGTCAGTGGGTAAAAGGCTGCTGCGCAGGGGGCGTCTCAGCTGAAACCGTTCGCCTTCAGTTCGGCCAGTATGAAACGGAGCTCGTTGGCAAACAGGTTCTGACCATCAGTGCGCAACCCCAGCCGCCCCTTGTCGAGACGGAATTCGAGCGCCATCAGCAGCGTCTCTTCCGGCTCCCACTGGCCGGCCATGCAACCGCTGGAGTCATGACTTCCGTTCACCTCGTAAAGGGACCCGCCCTTTCTGAAAAGCACAAACGCCTCACCGCACAGGGCATCCCGGGCGTAGGAGGCCAGCAGCAGGCTGATTCCGGACACCTCCCGGTCACCCACGCGGAAGGCCTCTTTCAGTGCCTCCAACTCCCCTTCACGCCAGTCATTGAGAAACAGCGGCTGTGATTCCATAAGCGGTCAAATAGAAAACTCGGCCCAGATCGGGCAGTGGTCTGAAGGTTTCTCCATGCTTCTTATATCATAGGCGATCCCGGCATCCGTGCAGCACTTTTCCAGTGCTTCACTGGCCAGGATCAGGTCGATGCGCAGGCCCCGTTTCGGCTCCCGTTCGAATCCCCGGCTGCGATAGTCAAACCAGCTGAAGGTATCGTCCCGCTCTGGATGGCAGGCGCGGTAGGTATCGCTCAGACCCCAGGCCATCAGGCGTTGCATCCACTCCCGCTCCTCCGGCAGGAAGCTGCACTTGCCACTGCGCAACCAGCGTTTCGCATTGTCCGCACCGATACCGATATCCAGGTCCTGGGGAGCGATATTCATGTCACCGATGACCAGCAGTGGCTCCTCCGCGGAAAAGGATTCATCCAGGTAGCGCATCAGGTCGGAATAGAACTGTGCCTTGGCCGGAAACTTGACCGGGTGGTCGCGGGCTTCTCCTTGCGGAAAATAGCCATTGATGACCTTGATGCGCTGTCCTGACCCACTCTCGTATTCGGCCGAGATGATGCGCCGCTGTGCATCCGGCGTATCGAACGGGTAGCCCTTCTCCACCGACAGGGGTTCACGCTTTGACAGCAGGGCAACCCCGTAATGCCCCTTCTGGCCGTAAAAATGAGCCTTGTAGCCCAGGGACTCGACCATCGCCAGGGGAAACTCGGCATCCTGGACCTTGGTCTCCTGGATACCGATCACATCCGGATCATACTTGTCGCGTAGCATGGCCAGCTGGTGTTCCCTGACCCGGATACCGTTGGTATTGAATGAAACAACTCGCATAATCATCCTCGGTGTCTGCCGACTCTCAACCAGTTCTGGCGGCGTACCCACTGCTCACCGACTGGCGGTCAACCTTAACATGGCCAATCACACCAGTATCCCCTCCTGTCGAGCCTAACCGGATTATAATAATCGGTATGCAGCTGGTTGACACCCATACCCACCTTGATGACCCGCGCTTCGACGCTGACCGGGAAGCGGTAATCACACGCGCCCGAAAGTGCGGAATCAGTCACTTCGTGGTCCCGGCCGTCACCAGTGAAAGCTGGGAGAGAATTGACAGCCTGTGCCACCATTACCCGGAGCTGAGACCAGCCTACGGCCTGCATCCAATGTTCATGGCGGACCACCGGATGGAAGATGTTACTGCGCTGGCCGGATGGCTGGAGCAGAAACCAGCGGTCGCGGTTGGCGAATGCGGCCTGGACTTCTACATCCCCGAGCCGGACCGGGAAGCCCAGCAGACCCTGTTTGAAGCCCAGCTGGAACTGGCCGACCGGTTCAGCCTGCCGGTAATCATTCATGCACGCAGATCGGTGGAAGAGGTACTGCACACCCTGCGCCGGTTTCCCGGGGTAGAGGGTGTATTGCACAGCTTCTCAGGAAGCCGGCAACAGGCGGAACGACTGATCGACCTGGGATTCCGTTTCGGTTTCGGTGGCCCGGTCACCCATGGTAACGCCCACCGCCTGCAGGCGCTGGTCAAATGGATGCCGCTGGATGTAATGCTGCTGGAGACAGACTCTCCGGATCAGCCCGACGCGACCCACGCGAGGCAGCGCAACGAACCAGGCTACCTGCCGCTAATCGTGCAGGCGATCTGCCGACTGAAGGGTATCACCCCGACGCTGCTGGCCGAGCGCACCAGCGCCAATGCCCGACGCCTGTTTGCCCTGGAGCCTACCTGAGACTGTTCAGGGTACGCACCAGGTCCATGCTGGCGATAAAGAAATCCTCGGTCGGATGCTCATCGCAGTAGACCTGGATTCTGCGCATGGCGCCCTTCACGTCGACACCGCGCAGCACGTCGCTACCGGTTGCCAGGGAGAGTCCGGTCACCAGCCCCGCCAACCAGTCCCGGTAGTGCAGATACTCTGCGATAGCGTCCGCCTCTCCCGCCTCCCATCCGCTGAAAACACGAGTGTATTCTTCACACCCCTTCACCCCATACCCCAGCACCTCGGGAGCCGCCTGCAATGGCAGAGGCAGAAGGAGAAGCAGGGGCAGCGCCCGGAGCCCTCTTGAAAAACGGCCCGCAAGCGAACCCGGTCCGCCGGGGCGCTGCCTGGTTACGGGATTTTCATAAATTTTCATTATAGAACCCATAAAATAATTGAATTAAACATTCCGGGATTTCTCCCGTCATATATATTAGTATTTCATTAACCTCTAAATAAGTAGCAGCGAGGTACCCGTAACATGATCTTTGACAACCTCACACTGGCCGCGATCGCCCTGTTCGTGCTGATCTCTGCATTTTTGATCGGCACCCGCAATCACCCCCAGTGCAAAAATACCAAAGGCTGTTCCGACACTCCCTCCAGCCAGGACAAGGAGTGATCCGGTTACGGATAGTCCCCTCGCAACCCCACAACCGATGTGATCGACTGCCCCTCCCGAGCAGATAGCCGGTCACATCGGCCCCGGTACTGTGCACGCCCGGGCCGTCTGCTGGTTCACAGAAGTGACATTCTGTCGCTTCGCTTTGATCCGCTTCACGTATTCCGATCCCGTCACGGGCTAGCCTCGTGGTCAAGGCAACATCCGGCCCTGTGCAGGCAGGGTATCGCAAACCCGAGGTGATCGTCATGTTCGTCTACTGCTACCGCAAACAGACCCTCGCAGCGCTTCTGCTGCTCCTTTGCAGTGCCGCCAGCACCAGCACCCTGGCCGCCACCACCGCAATGCCCTGGCAACAGGAGCGGTCACTGCACGCCGCCACGGGCGGTCTGCTCTACTCACTACCGCAGATCGACCGCCAGCGACTGGGTGACGAGATAAACCGGCTCAACCAGACACTCAAGGCGCGTCAGCGGCAACTGGCCGGCGAGCTGGAAAAAAGCCGCCTGACCGCCGGCGACGCGGTACTGGCAGCGGTACTTCCCGGCGGCCTCATCTATGCCGCGCTGAAGCATCAACGTTCAGCCCGGACAGAAGCCGAACTGCTGCAGGTCGCCGCGCAACTGGAGGACCTGCAAGAGATTCCACTCCGGTCAGTATCGGACACCCCGCTCCTGGCAGCCAGATAGTCGTTCGCATCCACGTACTCCGGCCGGGAGTGACCGACCACCCCGGACCTGCTCCAGCCGGTCGCTCCGTCGACCGGCTGGAAACATGCCCCTGCACTGACGCCATTCCGGGAATACCCATTGTGTGACGGCAAAAGCGGCACCGGCCTCGGGCTGGGGCCCTTTTTTAGCTCATCCTGACCTTTATTCCGGGTTCCTCACCACGCCCATCCATCACCGTTAGTTTGCGGGTTTTTAAGCGGCTATCCTCCCTGGCGGCCCCTTCCGGGTGACCGGGAAACCTCATAAATTGAGCGGCAATTACCTCGCAAACACAAAGGATGTAATAAAGTCGCCATCAGCTATGATTAATGTCATAAAAATAACAAGCCCAAAACAGACCAGAGGTGGAGAATGGTACAGCGGAAACGGAGCAGTTGCGGCCTGCACTTGGTCAATCCTGACCGGGATTGCAACAGTTGCGACCTGCCGAAAAAATGCATTGGCGAAGGCTTGGACAAGGAGCAGATCGATACCATCTCCAGCATCATCCAGCAGCAAGGCCCGATCAAACCGGGCGAGGCGATCTTCCGCATGGAGGACCGGTTCAGGTCGATCTACGCTATCCAGTCCGGGACGGTGAAAATCGAGTCGGCACTGGATGACGGCACCCCGCTGATCCACGGTTTCTACTTCAGCGGCGAACTGGTCGGTGTCGAAGCGGTGGGCGACTCCCATTACCAGAGTGATGCCATCGCGCTGGAGACCACCTGGGTCTGCGAAATCCCCTTTGAGCGTATCGAGACACTGTGCATCGAGATTCCCAAGTTGCAGCAAGAGATCCTGCATCTGCTGGGCAAGCGTATCCGCTACACCAACCGGACCATTGTGCAGGGCCGTTACCTGAGCGCTGACCGCCGTTTCCTGCTGTTCCTGAACGACCTCTATCAGCGCAAGGGCGAGATCAAGGCCGACGGCAGCCGCAGGGTGACCCTGCCCATGACCAAGGGCGACATTGCGATCCACCTCGGCCTGCGCCCGGAGTCACTGAGCCGTGCTCTCTCCAAGCTGCAGGAGGAGGGCGTGTTGCGCAACCGGGCCCGGGAGATCGAGATCCTGGGCGACAACGAGGGTCTGCTCTCCTGCGTCTGGATGTAACCGCGGGTTCCCGCACCCCGAATGTATGCAGCTACGCTGTCGAACCCGGCCTGTTTGATGTCGAAGGTTCGAATCGTGGACGCTTAAACAACAAAACCCGGACACCGGGTCCGGGCTTCGATTGTGGAATGGTGGGCCGTGAAGGATTCGAACCTTCGACCAATGGATTAAAAATCCACTGCTCTACCGACTGAGCTAACGGCCCAACGAAGCGCGGGATTATACATCACCC
>JAPHTA010000344.1 GCA_026196475.1 Sedimenticola sp. | reverse complement strand
TCTGCGTGGGAACGCCTGTATCTGCGTGATTCCTTCGGCCCGGGGCGGGCCTCCTACAGGTCCGTCCAACTGGCGGCCCTGAATCGAGAGTGTAGGGTGGGCACGTCGTTTGTGCCCACGCGGATGCGCAATTCCGTAACGATCAGGCCAGGCCCCGCTTCATCAGGCCCATGTCGCCACCACCCAGGATGTGCAGGTGGTAGTGCTTCACCTCCTGGCGGCCGTCGCGGCCGATGTTGGTAATCACCCGGTAGCCGTTTTCTCCCAGGCCCAGCTTCTGTGCGCTGGCCTGTACCGCCCGGTAGAAGCCGGTCATCGCCTCCGGCGATGCGCCGGCGGAGAAGTCGTCGAAAGAGATGTACTCACCCTTGGGGATCACCAGCACGTGTATCGGTGCCTGGGGTGTGATGTCGTGGAAGGCGAGGGCGAATTCATCCTCGTACACCTTGTCGCAGGGGATCTCTTCACGCAGGATCTTGGCGAAGATGTTTTCTGAATCGTAGCTTGTCATACGTTTTGTTTCCGTCAGCTGTGTGGTGGTGATACGGGTCTCGGCGAAACCCCGGGGTCGGTGTCAAGCCGCCAGCCGGTGGTGAGCAATATACCCTGTCCCGCGCGGCCTGACTCCGACCCCTTTCGATTCCCTCGTTCCCACGCTCTGCGTGGGACGCATATAGCCTGCTTAATTCCATCGGCCCGTGGGCGGGCCTCCTACAGGCGCAAGCCCGGGGTCGGGGCAAGCCGCCATCCGGTGGTGTGAAATATACCCTGTCCCGTGCGGCGTGACTCCAATTCCTTCCGCTAGACAGGGGCGGCAATATAAACTACCCATTGGCGCAGGTAATTGCGGGTTCGCAATGCCGCCGGGAAATTCGGCCGGCTACACTCCTCCCATCAACCCGCCAATCCGCAGAGGGGGATCCAAACGATGAAGATCGGTGTCACCAGCCAGAATTTCAGAACCATAACCGGCCATGCCGGCAAGACCCGGCGTTTCCTGGTCTATTCCCCGGATGCAGCAGGCAACCCGCAGGAGATTGAACGGCTGGATCTGCCCCGGGAGATGTCGATGCACGAGTTCCGCGGTGACCGGCATCCGGTTGACGCGCTGGACGTGCTGATCACCGGCGGCTGTGGCGAGGGCTTCATGCGACGCATGGCCAGTCGCGGGGTGCGGGTGCTGGTCACCGGGGAGAGTGATCCGGCAACGGCGGTTGCCTGTTTCCTCTCCGGTAAACCCCTGCCTGCCGCACAACCTCACAGCCACGATTGATCCTGTCTCCCGCGCCAGCTGCGCTCTTCCGGACCTGGCGGTTTCATCTCACTCCTCCGCGATGCAGATCCCCTGGCGCCTGATCGCCATCCCGGTAGCGGATCAGCCTGGCACCATAGGGCGCCGCCAGCAGGAGAAAGACCACCACTGTCAGGGCGAGCAGCCGGTAGTGGATCGGCAGCTCCAGGGCGGTGCCTTCTCCCAGCCTATGGTCAGGCCGGCCAGGCCCATGATCATGGCGAAGAAGGCGATCGGGAATTTTTTCAGACGACGGGTAGGTGCCTGGTCCGGGTTCATGCTTCTCTCCTCTCTGGAGAGTTACCCGGTCAATACCAAGCAAAATACTCAGAAATAACCGTTCGCCGCATTGAAGATTGTCAATGTGGCTCAGGCCCTCTTATAAAAAAAGGTGACAAGTATCAAGTTTTTCCTGTTGAGGACGAATAACCTTATACTTGGTTGAGTCTTCCATTGGCAGCGCGGGTTTTCAGGGTCGCTAACCGGCTGGCCATGGCTGGAATTTTGGTCCGCAACAGGAGAGCAGGTGTATAGCATTTCCGGGATATTCCACTCATTTCGAAGTTTTCTGTGGGACCTCGCGCCCCTGCACTCTCAGTCGCGGCGCGCTCTCTCCGCCTGCCTGCTCCCGCTGCTGTTGACCCTGCCAACCCTGCTCTCCGCCCAGACCGGGATTGAGTTCACCCCGGAGGAGCAGCGTTTCATCCGTCAGCATCCGGTGATCGTGGTCGGCGGTGAGGAGGACTGGCCGCCGTTCGATTTTGTCCAGGATGGAGAGTACACCGGCGTCGCCAGGGACTACCTGGAGCTGCTGGAGGAGAGCACCGGTCTGCAGTTTCAGGTCGAAACCGGCCATACCTGGGACCAGTTGCTGAAGGGGCTGGAGGAACGCCGCTTCGATCTGCTGCCGATGCTCTACTGGAGTGAGCAGCGTACTCGTTACATCCATTTCACCCGGCCCTACCTGTATGCCAGGCACTACGTGTTCGTTCGCCGGGGCGAGGCATCGATCACGTCGATGCGAGACCTGGAGGAGAAGCGGGTGGCGATCCCCCGGGGTTATGCCCAGATCGAGATGCTGCGCCGGGACTATCCGAAGATACCGATCCTGGAGGTGGAGAGTCCGCTGGCGGCAATCGATGCCGTGCTCACCCGGCGTGCCGATGCCCTGATCGAGACCACTGCCCTGGTCAGCCACCTGGTGCGGGAGAACAAGCTGCAGGGGATCGTGCCGGCACTGGCCACTGATCTGCCGGTGAACCGGCTCTACATGGGGGCACGCAAGGACTGGCCCCTGTTGCGGGATATCCTGCAGAAGGGGCTGGATACCATCAGCGATGCAGAGCGGGAGCAGATTGCAGATCGCTGGATCAGTATGGAGGTGATGGAATCGGAACCCGGACCGGTTGCGGGTCCGCTTCCGCTGGTGGACGAGGAGCGTCGTTACCTGAGGCAGAAGGGTCAGCTGATGGCCTGTGTCGATCCCGCCTGGGCACCGCTGGAGAAACTGGAGAACGGAATATACAGCGGTCTCGGAGCAGACTACCTGAAGCTGTTCAGCGAGCGCATCGGCATCCCCATCGACGTGCTGCCCACCGACAGCTGGGCCGAGTCGGTGGCCGAGGCCCGTGCCCGTCGTTGCGACCTGTTCCTGCTCAGCGTGAACAGCCCTTCCCGGGCCACGTTCATGGACACCACCCGGCCCTACGTCAAACTGCCCCTGGTACTGGCGACCCGGCCCGAGGTGCTCTTCATCTCCGAACTGGACGAGATCGGCAAGCGACGGATCGGCATCATCGAGGGCTACGCCCTGGCCGACCTGGTGCTTGAGAAATACCCCGATCTGGAGCTGGTGCCGGTCCCCTCCAACCGGGTCGGAATGCAGAGGGTGGCGGATGGCGAGCTGTTCGGTCTGCTCGACACCCTGCCCAGCATCGCCTTTGCGATCCAGAACCGCTACATCGGCGAGCTCAAGATTGGCGGCAGGTTCGGTATCGACTGGGAGCTGGGGGTGGCGACCCGCAATGACGAGCCGATCCTGGGACGGCTGTTCGAGCGGGTGGTGCAGTCCGTGGATGCCAATACCCGGGAGGAGATCCTGAACCGCTGGACCGCCGTCAACTATACCCAGCGCTTTGACTATACCCTGCTGTGGCAGGTGGTGGGCCTGTTCAGCGTCGTGCTGCTGCTGTTCGTCTATCGCAACCGCCAGCTGGTGCGTCATCGTCTGGAGATCCAGGAGAAGAACAACCAGCTGGCGGAGATCAACCAGCGCCTCTCGGAGCAGAAAAACCGCATCGAGTACCTGGCCGAGCACGATGTTCTGACCGGCCTGCCGAACCGGCAGAGTCTCTTGCAGCGGCTGGATCACGGCCTCAGCCTGGCGCGCCGGCGGGAGCAGAAGCTGGCCCTGATGTTCATCGACCTGGATCGCTTCAAGAACATCAACGACACCCTGGGTCACGACGTGGGGGACGAGGTGCTGAAGTGCCTGGCGGAGAAGATGAAAGGGGTACTGCGGGATTCGGATACCCTGGTCCGGGTCGGTGGTGACGAGTTCATCCTGCTAATGGAGGCGATCAGCGGTGACGACGAGCCCGGGGTGGTGGCGGAGAAGATCCAGCGGGTGGTGAACCAGCCGATCCAGGTCCGGGAGTACAGCCTGGACACCACCGCCAGTATCGGTATCGCGGTCTATCCTGACGACGGCGAGGATGCCAATACCCTGATCAAGAATGCGGACAGCGCCATGTACTCGGCGAAGGATGCGGGCAAGGACAATTACCAGTACTACACCCACTCGCTCTCCGAGCAGATCCACCGCCGGCTTTTCATCGAGCGTGAGCTGCGCCACGCCATCGAACGGAAACAGCTGACTCTGGTGTTCCAGCCCCAGATTGCCCTCGAGAGCGAGGCGATCGTCGGTGCCGAGGCGCTGCTGCGCTGGCAGCATCCGGAACTGGGGAGTGTCTCGCCGGATGAATTCATCCCGATCGCCGAGGACAGCGGGCTGATCGTAAGCATCGGAGAGTGGGTGTTTCTCAATGCCTGCCGCGCCTTTCTGGAGTGCCGCGAGTCGGGTTGCGACCTGCAGAACATCTCGATCAACGTCTCCAGCGTGCAGTTCAGCCAGAGCGATATCGCCAGCAGTTTCAGCAATATTATCCGTCAGCTCGGGATTCCCGCCAGCTGCATCGATATCGAGATCACCGAGCGTTACATCATGGAACACACCGAGCAGAACAGCGATGTGCTGGAGACCCTGCGCCGTATCGGCTTTCGCATCTCGGTGGACGATTTCGGCACCGGCTACTCCTCCATGAGCTATCTTAAGCTGCTGCCCCTGGACACGATCAAGATCGACAAGGCGTTCGTGGATGACATCCCGCACGATATCAATGACGTGCAGATCACCCGCGCGATCCTGGCCCTCTCCCACAGTCTCGGCTACAGCGTGGTGGCGGAAGGGATCGAGCGGGAGGAGCAGCTGCGCTTCCTGCGCCGGGCCGGCTGCACCTTCGGCCAGGGCTACCTGTTCAGCAGGCCGATCCCGTTGCCGGATCTGGTCCGGTACGTGACCGACTACCGAAACCGGCCTCTGGGTGAGTCGTTGGTCCAGCCATGAAAACGAGCGGGTCTGACCGCGACGTATGCGGCGCCGTTTCTTGCCGTTATCTCCCAATATCCCCAGCGAGTGGATCAGGCGCTCTTGGTGTCCTTTGCGGTTGATCTTCTGCTGCCAAGTGCAGCCCAGGCCTGTCGTTCAAAGCAGTTGAACTAACCGCGAAGTTCGCAAAGGGGTGGCTTGCCTTATCACCCGTCTCCTGCGGCTAGCCTGACAGCAGCAGGCTGTCGTCGCTCAGGGTCTCGCCCTGGCGCTTCTCGAACAGTGCCAGCAGGTCCGGCACGTCGAGGCCGCGTCGCTCCTTGCCCGCCACGTCGAAGATGATCCGCCCCTGGTGCATCATCACGGTGCGGGTCCCCACGTCCAGCGCCTGGCGCATGCTGTGGGTGACCATCAGGGTGGTCAGGTGGTGCTCGTGAATGATCTCGTTGCTGAGCTGAAGTACGAAGGCGGCGGTCTTCGGATCGAGCGCGGCGGTGTGCTCGTCCAGGAGCAGGATCCGGGCCGGCTGCAGGCTGGCCATCAGCAGGCTCACCGCCTGTCGCTGGCCGCCGGAGAGTAGCCCCATGCGATCCCCCAGGCGATCCTCCAGTCCCAGCCCGAGGCGCTCCAGCTGCTCCCGGAAACGCTCACGCAGCTGCGGGTTGAGGGCCCGACGCAGGGAGCGGCGGCGACCCCGGGCGCTGGCCAGGGCCAGGTTCTCTTCGATGGTGAGCTGCTCGCAGGTACCGGCCAGGGGATCCTGGAACACCCGCGCCACCAGGTTGGCCCGGGCGTGGGTGGGACGCCGGGTCAGCTCCTCGTTGTCGATCTGCAGGTGGCCACTGTCCGCCAGTACCTCGCCGGAGAGGACGTTGAGCAGGGTCGATTTGCCGGCCCCGTTGCTGCCGATCACGGTGACGAACTCGCCCTTCTCGATATCCAGGTCCACCGAGCGCAGGGCCTGGGTCTCCAGCGGGGTGCCGAGGCCGAAGGTGACCACGATGTTGCGCAGCGAGATCATGGGCTGTCCCCCCGCGCGAATACCCCCTTCAGGGAGCGCTTCATGCCGGGGAAGACGATCGCCGCGGTGACCAGCACCGCGGTGACCAGGTTCAGGTCCTGGGCCTTCATCCCCAGCAGGTCCAGGTTGAGCGCGGTGGCGATGGCCAGCCGGTAGAGGATCGCCCCCACCAGGCAGGCGATGATGCTCAGCAGCATGGTGCGGGTCGACATCACCGCCTCGCCGCCGATCACCGAGGCGAGCCCGATCACGATCACTCCCACCCCCATGGTCACGTCGGCGCTGCCCTGGCTCTGGGCGAACAGAGCACCGGCGATTGCCACCAGGGCGTTGGAGAGTGCCATGCCGAGCAGCACCATGCGCCCGGTATGGATGCCGTGGGAGCGGGCCATGCGCGGGTTGGCGCCGGTGGCGCGCATGGCCAGCCCGGTTTCGGAGTAGAGAAACGCCACCAGGGCGACCAGGATCAGCAGCACGATCACCGCGAACACCATCGGGGTGGTGACGTAGTAGGGGAGGCTGCCGCTTTCGAACGGGGTGAGCAGGGTCTCCTCGCCGAGCAGCGCGACGTTCGGCTTGCCCATGATGCGCAGGTTGACCGAGTAGAGCGCGATCATGGTCAGAATCGAGGCCAGCAGGTGCAGGATCTTCAGCCGCACATTGAGCCAGGCGGTGACCAGGCCGGCAGCCCCGCCGGCCAGGGCGGCGATACCGGTGGCCAGCCAGGGATCGTGGCCGCCCACGATCAGGGTGGCGCTGACCGCGGCGCCGAGGGGAAAACTGCCGTCCACCGTCAGGTCGGGAAACTGCAGAATACGGAAGGAGATAAAGACGCCGAAGGCGACCAGTCCGAAGACCAGTCCGCTCTCGAGGGCGCCGAGCAGGGCAATCTGGTTCATGTCAATCGGCCGTCGGGGCGCGGGATGGCCGCTGGGCCACCCCGTGCCGGTGGGGTTACTCGATAATCCTGCTGGCCCGTTGCAGCAGTGCGTCGGACAGGGTGACCCCCATCTTCTCCGCCGATCCCGGGTTCAGGAACAGCTCGGTCTTCTGCACCGTCTC
>JAPHTA010000125.1 GCA_026196475.1 Sedimenticola sp. | reverse complement strand
TGTTGTCTGTAGGAGCGGCGCCCCGCCGCGAATGCTTGCGACAAATCAGGGCGGGCTCCTGTCGTCTTGTAGGATGGGTGAAGCGCAGCGCAACCCATCGCTGTTTATTGATCAAGATGGGTTACGCCGTACCGGCTCCACCTATCCGACGACCCCGGGTTGATCAAACCCGCTCGATCACCACCGCGATGCCCTGGCCGACGCCGATGCACATGGTGCAGAGGGCGTAGCGGCCCCCCGTGCGTTGCAGCTGGTAGGTGGCGGTGGTGAGCAGGCGGGCTCCGCTCATGCCCAGGGGATGGCCCAGGGCGATGGCGCCGCCGTTGGGATTGATCCGCTCGTCGTCATCCGTCAGGCCCAGGTGCCGGGTCACCGACAGGGCCTGGGCGGCGAACGCCTCGTTGAGCTCGATCACGTCCATCTGCTCCAGGCCCAGTCCCAGCCGCTGTAACAGTTTCTCGGTAGCAGGCGCCGGACCGAAGCCCATGGTGCGGGGCGGTACCCCGGCGGTGGCCATGCCGAGGATGCGCGCCCGGGGAGTCAGCCCCTGCTGCTTCGCCGCCGCCTCGGAGGCGATCAGCAGGGCGCAGGCGCCGTCGTTGACCCCGGAGGCGTTGCCGGCGGTGACGCTGCCGTCGGCGGTGACGATGGGGCGCAGCCTGGCCAGTTGCTCGATCTTTGTCTGTGGCCGGGCGTGCTCATCCTGCTCGAAGACGATCGGATCGGCCTTGCGCTGCGGGATGGTCACCGGCACGATCTCCTCCGCCAGGCGGCCCGCCTCCTGGGCGGCACCGGTGCGCTGCTGTGAGCGCAGCGCGAAGGCGTCCTGGTCCTCGCGGCTGATGCCGAACTCCACCGCCAGGTTCTCGGCGGTCTCTGGCATCGAGTCGGTACCGTACATCTCTTTCATTTTTTTGTTGATGAAGCGCCAGCCGATGGTGGTGTCGAAAATCTCCGCCTGGCGCGAGAAGGCACTCTCCGCCTTGCCCATGACGAACGGGGCGCGGGACATGGACTCCACGCCGCCGGCGATCATCAGCTCCGCCTCGCCGCTCATGATGGCCCGGGCGGCGGTGCCGGCCGCATCCATGCCGGAGCCGCACAGGCGGTTGACGGTGGCGCCGGGCACCGCGTCCGGCAGTCCCGCCAGCAGGGCGGTCATGCGCGCCACGTTGCGGTTGTCCTCGCCGGCCTGGTTGGCACAGCCGTAGATCAGATCGTCCACCCGGTACCAGTCCACGTCCGGGTTGCGCTCCATCAGGCTGCGTACCGGGATTGCGGCCAGGTCGTCGGTGCGCAAGCTGGCCAGGGTGCCGCCGTAGCGACCGATCGGGGTACGGATGGCGTCGCAGATAAAGGCTTCAGGCATGGTTGTGATCCTTTGGTTGAATTGTGGTTGTCCAATATTTGCCGGCAATCCGGCCACCTGTAGGAGCGGCGCCCCGCCGCGAATGCTTTGCGGCACATCGGCCCGGGGCGGGCCTCCTACAGGTTGTTTTTCAGTTCAGCGATGGATGGGCGAAACGTCGCCCATTGATTACCGCCGTTTGCAGGAGCGGCGCCCCCGCCGCGAATGCCTCGTGGCGTATCGGCCCGGGGGCGGGCCTCCTACAAGGCTGTTTCAGGACAGAAAGGAGAGGGGAAAAGGTATCGGCAGCCGGCGTTGACCGGCCTGCCAAGGAGGGCGTGAGGGATCAGTTGCCCTGCAGGTAGGGGGCGCACTGCTGGATCAGTGTCTCGAGGCTCTGCTCGATGCTCTGACCCGAGGTCATCAGCTGGAAATCGGCCAGCTTGTAGTCCCCTTCACGCTCATCCAGTATCAGTTTCAGGTCATCCATCGCCTGCTGGTTGCCGGCCATCGGCCGCATGTCACCCTGCTCGATCACCCGGTTCATGTGATCCTCCGGCAGGGCGCGCACCCAGACGGTGTAGAAGTGCTCTCGCAGCACGCGGTAGGTCTCCGCTTCGGAGATCAGGCTGCCGCCGGTCTCCACCACCACGTGACGGTAGTCGGTGATGGTCTGCTGCAGTGCCTGCAGCTCCAGGCGCCGGTAGTTGGCCTGTCCGGTCAGGGAGATCAGCTCTCCCATGTCCATGCCGGCCAGCTGCGAGATCACGTTCTGCATGCGGATGAACGGTACCTGGAAGTGCTTCGCCAGGCGCTCGCCCAGGGTGCTCTTGCCGCCACCCCGCAGTCCCACCAGGGCGACCCCGCGGTAGGTGCCGTGGCCCTGGGAGAAGGCGCCGCGAAGCAGCTGGTAGGCCTTCTCCTGGCGTTCCTGGGTGAAGGTCTCGATCAACTCCCCCAGTGGCGGGTACTTGATGCAGCTCTCCTCCTGGTCCGGCAGCAGGGAGCCAATACGTACCCCCAGGGCCTTGGCGATCCGCGACAGCAGGGCCAGGGAGACGTTGGCGGTACCCCGTTCCAGCTGCGCCAGGTAGCGCTCCGAGACGTCCGAGTGAAAGGCCAGGTTCTTGCGCGTCAGGCCGCGGCGCGAGCGCACGGAACGCACCCGTGAACCGACCTCTTCGGTCAGTTTCTCGATGTTCAGCTCTGCCCCGGATTCGGGAACCGTGGTCTCAGTCATGCGCTCAAAATCCTAATTCGCTACCGCTTCCGTTGATAGTACCATGATACTGATATTTGTACCTTTTCCACAGCTTTTCTGTCGGTTTTCTACCCTCCTGCCAGCATTGGCACCAGGCTCACTTCGTCGCCGTTGTGGAGCGCTTGCCCCATCTCCGAGGCGACCACCAGGTGGTCGTTGATCGAGATGCCGAAGGAGCTGTCGTCCAGCGCCTCGGCGGCCTGTGGCAGGGCGTCGGCGAGACTCCTGCGCAGTTCGTTCAGGTTGCCGACCGGGCGATTCAGCACCACGCTACGGCGGGTAACCCCGGGCAGTTCCGGCAGGTTGACCTTCAGGCTGTAGCCGGTGAGTACCTGTGACAGCCGGTTCCACCAGTCGCTGTTGGGCAGGCCGTCGGGCTCGAATCCGGAGACTTCGTAAAAGCGCTGCTTCAGCGCCTCGAAAGCCTCCCGATCGATCTTCTCGCCGCTGAACGGGCCGGCCGAGTTGGGCTCCTCGAACCAGCGCCGGGGCAGGGTGTCATCTGCGGAGGTAAGGCCGCGCTGGGCATTGATCATGCGCTCCAGGGCGATCACGTTGCGGCCGCTGTCCAGCAGGTCGTCGCTGCTCATCTCGATCCCGGTCAGCAGCTTCATCTGTTCCGCGAACTCCTCGGTACCGGTGAGGGAGGGGGAGTTGAACAGCTTGGTGGTGAAGCGGCACATGCCCACCGAGTCGCCCACCGCGAAGGTGTCTTCGCAGCGGCGTACTGCGTACTCCTTGCCCTCGTAGGCATTCGGTTCGGCCGACACCTTGCCGCCGTAGAGGGCGGTCTTGAACTCGGCGTCGTCGTTGATGCGGGCGTTGATCTCCAGGGTGACCCGGTTGCGCAGGTGGTCCATGCCCCGGGTGGCCACCGCCAGGCCGAGGGCGAAGGCCTTGAGGATACGGCTGTCGTGGGGATCGGACTGGAACAGGCCTTT